>JARRMB010000174.1:0-1115 GCA_037386325.1 Candidatus Bathyarchaeota archaeon | reverse complement strand
CGGTTATTGCTGAAAAAAAGAAATTTTTAATCATCTCTAATCCTTTTCTCTGATAAATTTTCTATTGATTAGGGAGTATTTTACGGATATGAATATTTGAATTATAGTTTTGATAGCTTTGGGAAACGCAATTAGCAGATCAATTTTTCCAGTTTATATAAGTTCCAAAAAGTGAATGCCTATCAATAATCAAAAGATTAGCCAGATTAAAATGCCCCAGAAAGGAAGACAGAAGAAAAGACCAAAAACTGCCCCCTTGAAAAAATAGACTGGTTCATCAAAATTATCCAGGTACTCTTCTTCTGTTTTTTCATCGACGAATGGTATAAAGTCTTCTTCCGAAACTTCATATTGCCCTTCGAAGAATTGGGTCGAATTAATAGCTTCCATTGAGTTATACCTCCAGTTTACTACGCAAGCAAAATAAATGCCACCGCTCCTCTAACGGTATATTTACTAAAGTTTCTTTTTAATATTAGATAAATAGACAACATTCTGCATATTCTCAAAAAATGTTAAACATTTGACAAAAACTGTCATGTTGAACGATATGACAACCTAATACCATCATATAAAAGGCGATAACCGCCTTACTTTTGAATACGCTGTGGTTGTGATATACGGATTGTATCTGAAATGATTATTGTAAAACTTGAATCTGTTATATTGATAAGAAATCAAAGGTCTTGAAAAGATCGTTTTCGTATATTGGGAGGGGTAGTTTTGGTGATATATTGATCTTATGGAATTCGGACTTGTCAAAGTTGCAGATACCTATCCAAAACAACAAGCTGAGGTCAATTGATTCCGATTACATATATCTTATTTCTTACAAAAATGCAAAAAAGGCAAACCCTCTAAAAAAAGGATTTGCCCTTATTGAAAAAAGATATCACAATAATTTTTGGTAATTAATCAAGTTTTGGCACCAGATCACACAGATAATCGGAGACAATTTCGAAGACATCTGTATGTCTGTGGTTATAACGAAATTCAAGTTCTTTGAGATAAAGAGGGAAGTTGTCCTTGGATACGCCATGATGTTTAATCAGTCGTTCTTTGGCCCAACTCCAAAACCCCTCTAAGCCGTTAATATAAACCTTGCCAGATGTAAA
>JARRMB010000173.1:0-1463 GCA_037386325.1 Candidatus Bathyarchaeota archaeon | reverse complement strand
GCATTGTATATCCAGAGAAATCTCCCATCTGAACAAAACAATGATCAGGCAAATCAATAATTTTTCTAGCAAAATCTTCGCTTCTTCCACCAGTAGTCAAAACAACTGTCTCATTTCCCATAGCAATTGCCACATCAAGATTTTGTCTTATTGAGGCTGCATACGAAGCAGTTGAAAATGGAATGACGATTCCACTTGTTCCTAAAATCGAAATTCCATTCATTATTCCAATTCGTGGATTATCAGTTTTGGGGCCTAATTCCCTACCTTTAGGTACTGAAATTATAACTTTAAGACCACAATCTTGTAACAAGCTCTTTGCAACAATTTCTAAATTTTCTTTGATCATTTTTTTGGGAACTGGATTAATTGCTGGTTTATTAATTTCTAAACCTAGCCCAGGTTTTGTTACTATTCCAACTCCTTCACCACCATCAATTTCAATTATATTTTTCTCATCCGTTATGGATAAGTCGACTATAATCTCAGCCCCATGAGTGACATCCGGATCGTCTCCACCATCTTTGATTACCGAAGCACAAGCTTTTCCTTCTCCAAATTTACAAAAATGAATAGGAATTTTAATAAAATTTCCCTTGGGAAGCTTAACCTCAACATTGTAGATAACTTTCTGTTTAATTACTGATTGAACTGCAGCTATTGATGCAGCAGTGGCGGAAGTTCCAGTAGTGAATCCNNCCACGATAATCCTGCCTATTTTGATGTATTAACTCTTGTTTGATTTTCTTAGAATATATTTAAAATTAAAATTAACATGAACTGGATATGTCAAAAAATACACAAGTAGTTGTAACAGGCGCAAGCGGATTTGTGGCTAAAAATATTAGAAAATTTCTTTCCCAAAACAATTTTAATTTAATTTCTATATCTAGAAAAAATTTTACTAAATTAAAAAATGAAACCAAAATTGTCTCAGTTAATTATGATGAAGAAGATATTCTTCCTACAATAAAAAATTCCCATGGTTTAATTCATTTAGTAGGAATAGGAAAACAATCGATAAAAAATGATTTTAATTCAATTAATCTTGGATTTACTAAAAAAATAATAAATTTATGCAAAAAAGGAAATATCAAAAAAATTATTTTTAATAGTGGATTAGGAGTATCCAAAAATATTTCGCTTGGATATTTTATTTCAAAATATCATGCAGAGCAAGAGATTATCAAATCAGGTTTGAACTATACTATTTTTAGACCATCATATATTGTAGGAAAAGATGATTTACTAACAATATATTTAAAAAAACAAATCAAGAATAAGGAAATCAGAATTCCTGGGAGTGGAAAATATTCAATTCAACCCATCTACATTAATGATGTTTCAAAATTAATTAAACAATCATTAATTGATGATAAATTTAGGAAAAAAATTTTAGATTTAGTAGGTTCTGAATCAATCACTTTCCAAGAATATGTAAAACTTTTTTCAAGAAATAAAAT
>JARRMB010000172.1:910-2347 GCA_037386325.1 Candidatus Bathyarchaeota archaeon | reverse complement strand
TTCATTAATTACTTTTGGAATAAAATTTAGATTCAACTGGATACTGTATTGTCCAGCATGCTTTAGAAAATATCCTCCTGATTATAATTCTCAAATTTGCAATACTTGTGGAACAAAACTTAAACGTAAACCTAAGAAAAAGATTCGATTATGAACACATTAATAACATGGCGCCGGGGATGGGATTTGAACCCATGTGGCGCCAAGCACCACCGGTTATCTACTGACTTATTCAGGTCATTTCGAGACCGGCACATTACCGCTCTGTCACCCCGGCAACTAAAATTGTAAAGTTTATTGCCACTTAATAGCGCTTTTGTAGTTGAAACTAACAAAACAATTAATTGAAAGAGATATTGAGCTCTTTTTCATTTTGTTGAAAACAGATGTGTTTTAGCCAATTTTTATTATCTTCAGTTGGATAATCAGATCTATAATGGGTTCCTCTACTTTCTTTTCTGATCTGGGCAGCAGTTGTTATAAGTTTGGCCACCATCGCCATATTAATTAATTCAAGATATCCAGTATTAATTCCATCGTTACAGAGTTTGGATAACCTGGCATTAATATTTTCAAGTTTCCTAATCATTAAAGCCATTTGTTCTTCGTTACGTACTATTCCAACATAATCCCACATTGACTTCCTTAATTCTACTTTAAGGTAACGGATTTCTTGAGTTTCTATATTTTTAGAAACAACAGAAGTGATTGGTTTTTTAAGTGATTCAATCTTATTATTAATATATTCATTAATTACTTTTGCACCTAGTGATGAAAAGACAACAGACTCTAAGAGTGAATTGCTCGCTAACCTATTCGCCCCATGCACACCAGTACATGTACATTCACCAAAGGCCAAAAGATTATTGATTGAAGTTTCCCCATATTCATTTGTTTTAATACCACCACACATATAGTGAGCAGCAGGAGATACTGGAATCAGATCTTCAGTAATATCCACGTCATATTTCAAACATTCGTGATAAATCATTGGAAAACGATCTAAAATGAATTTCTTACCTTTATGATGAATATCCAAGTAAACTGTACCTTTTTTAAGTTCATTAAAAATCACTCTAGCAATAATATCTCGAGGAGCAAGTTCTCCATTTTTGTCATAGTTAAACATAAAACGTTTCCCATTAGAATTGATAAGAATTGCACCTTCACCACGAAGAGTTTCTGATATCAAAAAATGAGGAGCACCTAACTTGTTTAAAGTAGTAGGATGAAACTGTACAAACTCCATATCTTCAATTTTTGCACCTGCTCTAAGGGCCATAGCAATTCCATCACCAGTTGCAATTTCTGGATTCGTTGTATTTTGATAAATATATCCAATTCCACCTGTTGCAATTACGGTCACCTTGGCAAAGATTTCACTAATTGTCCGTTTTTTCAATTCAAGAACCTTAACACCGATACATTTTTCATTTT
>JARRMB010000172.1:0-840 GCA_037386325.1 Candidatus Bathyarchaeota archaeon | reverse complement strand
GTCATTGCTTGTTCGATTTCTTTTCCTGTAGAATCTCCAGAATGAAGCACTCGTGCTTTACTGTGACCACCTTCCGTAGTTAAATGAAGTTTCTCGTTTTCTTTATCGAAAACCACTCCGAAGGAAAGCAAATCACGAATGGCTTCTGGACCTTCTTTGGCAAGGATTTTTACCATTCGATTTTTGGATAACCCCGAACCAACTTTTAGTGTATCATGTATATGCAATTGAAATGAATCATCTTTTTGAGTAACAGCTGCTATCCCCCCTTGCGCAAGATTAGTATTTGATTCCATAATCTCTTTTTTAGTTACAATGGTTACTTGACCATACGTAGCAATATTTAATGCAAAATTCAATCCAGCTATGCCACTACCGATAATTAGGAAGTCTGTTTTCAAATCCTCATCTCCAAACTCATATCTAAAACAACAGAAGAATGCGTTAAATACCCCAAAGAGATAACATCGATCCCGCTTTTTGCATAATTAAGAATGTTCTTGGATGTAATTCTTCCTGAAGCCTCAAGAAGAACGTTATCATAGAGTGACAATCCACGAAGAGTCTCAATAATCACTTCAATATCCTTTGGCATCAAGTTATCAAGCATTATTATACATGGAAGTTCTAGTTCTAAAGATTTGAAGGTTCTAGCTGCTTCTAATGCATCTTTATATGTAGTAACTTCTATTTCGATGAAGTTTACTTGATCTACAAAAGATGAAGCTCTTTCTAAAGCTACTTTGATATAATCTGAATTTCCTTCACTCTTGATAGTTTCAAGATGATTATCCTTAATCAATATAGAATCCCAAAGTCCAATACGATGAGTTAAACCTC
>JARRMB010000171.1:0-1339 GCA_037386325.1 Candidatus Bathyarchaeota archaeon | reverse complement strand
TTCTGATAGAATGAAAGTTAGTTTGGTGATTTTGGTGAGTCTAGGGGTGATTGTTGAGGTGCAGGGGTAACATTTTTTTCGGGGATTATAGCTACTTTTGCACTTCTTTTAACGAAGTACTGTTTTCCTTCTTGGTATACAACACAACTGTTTTTGCAATGCGGGCAGTTGAAGTTTAACGCTTCAAGAAATGCTGATTTGTTTTGCAACAGAATGGCTTTTTCTTTTTGCAATGTTTCTATTTTGTTAGATAATGCTTTTAGACTTTTCTTGAAGCGTTAAACTTCAACTGCCCGCATTGTAAAAACAGTTGTGTTGTATACCAAGAAGTTTTCTACTTCTTTTTCGATCTTTAGTCTTTCTTTATCCTTTAGTGCTTTTGCTAATTTTTTTGCTTCTTGTTTTATTCTGTTTTTCTCAAGTTTTTCTTTTTCTTTTTTACGTTTCAATAGATCTTCTTGTCTTTTCTTCTTTTTTTCCTCAATAGCAGATTTTTCATCAGGAGTTAGAATTTTTTCTCTTTTCTTTTTTGCTGTCTTTTTCAATATTTTAGCTGCTTTCTCAAAATCTTCAACAGTTTCTAGTTTGGCAATTTTTGGTGCTATTTCAGGTAGAAATTCTTTTGCGGCATCAAGCCTCATTTCTTCAACTTTTTCTTTCTGTTTATTGAGTATTTTTTTAGTCTCTTTAATTGTTAATTTTCGATTAATTATTTCATTAATAAGACCTTTTGCTTCATCTACATTTCTGCCAATTACATTTTCTAAAGCAACCATGTGTGATGTACTTATTTGTCCTGTCCACAATGCTTTTTGGATTGAGTCTGGAAATTTGAAAATATTAAGATGTGCTTGAACCCAATGGAAATCTACACCAAGTTCTTTACTTATTTCCCAGGGAGTCATTCCTTCGTCAGTAAGTTTTTTGAAATATTTTGATTCTTCTTCTACAGTATAGTTTTGCCTAACTTTATTAACTTTATAAACTGATCTTCTAACAATATCTTTATCTAAAGTGATAACTCGAACAGGAACTTTTTTCCATTTAAGTTTTTTTAGTGCCCTTAGTCTTCTTTCCCCATCAATCAATTCATAGTGCTTGTTATTTTTGCGGACGACTAATTCACTAATTAGACCATCGTTTTCAATTTCATCTTTAAGTTCATTAATATCAAAAATTATTCGTGGCTGGTAAGGACTAGGTTTGATTGAATTTATATCAACTTCCATAATTAATTGCCTCGTTGAATAGAAATTATGTGTAGAAAATAATAATATTATTAAGATTCAACGATATTTCTGGCATATATTAAACACTATCTTTACATATTTTGCTAGAA
>JARRMB010000170.1:0-1041 GCA_037386325.1 Candidatus Bathyarchaeota archaeon | reverse complement strand
GGTTCTTGGACCGTATCAGGCAAGAAAGCTTGATTGATTCGCTCTTCTAGAATTTTTTTGATTTGTTCAACATTATAATTAGTAAATACAATTTCTTCTTCCCCTAGACTGCTAATTACTCTAGGGTCAAGTTTTTCTTTGAATGTCAAATCATTAGAAATTCCCACTAATGTTAAGGAACCTTTGTTTAATCGTTCATTGGCTCTTGTTAATTGATATAGAATATCTTTACCTGTCTTTGAGACTAGTTGGGCTAGATAATCAATTTCATCAATAACAAAAATAGCATTAATTTCATTTTTCTCAATGGTGTTTAGGATTCGTTTGAAGACTTCACTTATGGCCAGTCCTGTGCCTGGTAATTCTTTATCATTTAGTCCTAATTGCCTTCCAAGGCTTACTAATAATCCATAGAGAGTGGTTTCATCTTTTGAATTTGTATAGATTAGTTTGATTGGGAAATTTGATTTTTCTACCCTTTCTTGGATTTTGGATATGACCTTTTTTACCACTAAAGTCTTTCCCGTTCCTGGTTTTCCATATACTAAGAGATTTGATGGTCGGGATTGTTTTAGGATAGGTAGTAATGATTGAGTTACTTGTTCCTGTTCTGAGTTTCTATGTTGAATGGTCTCTGGGATATATGTAAAGTGAAGTATATCCCTGTTTTTTATTATGGATTTTCCTGCTTCTGCTGCATTTAGTAATCTATCAATTGGATCCTCCATACTCACACACCTATGTTTCTACTAGATAACATCAATACCATATCTAAATTAAGAGAGTATAGAATAGAATAGTTACTCTAGTTTAGTTTGTAATTAATTATTTTTAGTTAGATTTTCTCAAATAAAAAAATTAAGAAAAAGATAGAGTGGAAATATTGGTGTGTGAGTAGTCCTAACAACAACTGGTTAACAATCTGTTAATTTTATGTTAAGAAAATCACCAAAAAACCCATTTTACCCCCTTTATTTCCATTCCAGGCGTTAAGGAGGATGTTAACATTGTGAATATCTACTAATTGACCCCTTTATTTCC
>JARRMB010000169.1:0-1050 GCA_037386325.1 Candidatus Bathyarchaeota archaeon | reverse complement strand
TCTGTAATCGGAGAATCATCATGCTTGGTGGAAGTTTTATAATTTTCTCCATAGATTTCCAATATTGCTTTACCAGCCTCGTTTGCTGCTTTAAAACCTGAACTTACAACCTAGGTAATAAAATTGAATGATATTCCAATTTCAAATAAATTTCCAGAGTTTGATGTCGCATTAAAAGCAGCAAACGAGGCTGGTAAAGCAATATTGGAAATCTATGGAGAAAATTATAAAACTTCCACCAAGCATGATGATTCTCCGATTACAGAGGCAGATGTAAAAAGCAATGAAATAATCAAAAGCATTCTATCTAAAACTCCTCACCATATTTTATCCGAAGAAGACAAGGATGATAAAAGTAGATTAACAAAAGAAATGGTTTGGATTGTAGATCCCCTAGACGGCACTTCAGATTTTATTGATAAAACTGGAGAATTTACCGTCATGATAGCTCTGGTTAAAAATCAAAAACCGATATTAGGTGTAATTGGATGGCCAACAGAAAAAACTATTTTTGCTGCTCAAAAGGATGGTGGAGCTTTCAGATATTCTAATGGGGAATGGAGGAAAATTTCAGTAACTAATGTTTCTGAGTTATCAAAATGTAGAGCAGTAGGTTCAAGACATCATCTCTCAGATAAAGAAAAATCATTTATAGAAAAATTAGGAATTGAAGATTTTACAAGCATTGGAAGTTCATTGAAGGTTGGAAAAATTAGTTCAGGTGAGGCTGAGGCATACATTACAACTACAAATAAAATGAAAGAATGGGATTCTGCTGCTTCTTATTGTATCATTACAGAGGCGGGTGGAAAAATGACAGATATGTTAGGTAATGATCTTACTTACAATAATGAAATAGTACACCATCAAAATGGAATTTTAGTGACCAATGGTCTGATTCATAATAAAATATTGGAAGAATTTAAAAAATTAAATTAGATTTCTTCCTTTAAGAAATTCTTTAACTTTGTTGGCACTTTCTGATAATGGTTCATTTTCGGTGTCAACCACCAGATCTGCTTTTTCAGGTGCTTCATAAGGATCATCAAT
>JARRMB010000168.1:0-1052 GCA_037386325.1 Candidatus Bathyarchaeota archaeon | reverse complement strand
CCCGGAAGTTAATTTAGTTTTGCATTAAAAGCACTATTTAGAACAACTTAGAAAAAGATATAAGGTATATGGTTTCCAAGCATCTGATTATCAGATGAAAAACCCTTCTTAATAAAGTTACCGAATAATCAACTTGACTTTTTTCAAGAATATATTATAATTTGATCAATCAATAAAGGCCCGTCCTTAATTGGCGGGACAGTTTCGTTCTGAAGGAAATATCCATTTGTCAAAGTGGCAACCTGCAGTTTGGAACTATGAGAATTTTTTGAAAGGAGGGTGTCCTAATGACGAATGGAATCGTAAAATGGTTTAACAGCAGCAAAGGCTATGGATTCATCGAACAAGAAGATGGTCCGGATGTATTTGTTCATCATTCGGGAATCAATGCAACAGGTTTCAAAACTCTTGATGAAGGCGACCGGGTAACCTTTGATATAGAGCAGGGTCCAAAAGGTCCTGCTGCAACCAATGTTACTGTGGTATAGCTAAAAGTTTTAATTAGAAAAAAGGACATTCCCCAAAATATGAGGGAGTGTCCTTAATTTTTTGTGAGGATATTTTTTCATGTTTTATGAAGCGATATTTCAACCGTCGAAAAAGATGAATTACACCACCGAGGCAAAAAAACTCGCAGGGAAGAAAATTGCAGTACAAGATGGATGGATAATTGAAGATGGACCTTTCAAGGGGCAAAATTGTTTTTATATTCCAAACTCTACAGTAGGTTGGATTCCTCAATGCGATCTAATAGGGTTAAAACCGATATCCCTTGTCAAGTGGAAGGAAATTGAAAAAAGTTTAGGCTTCAACAATTAATTCCAGAGCAGATTCAGACCTGGCGGCCGGACACAATCTATCATCCTATAAATATCAATTTTTCTCAATTTTACACCTCCCATACGTTTACGTGGTTGCTTTTTTAAGTGCCCTCAATACTTCTCCCATCATGTCATTTGGTTAAACCTAAGCTGAGCGTTTCAAATTTTTGAAATGTTAATTAACAATATTTTTTAGGTATTCTGACATTTTGAATTTCAAGAATTTGAAAC
>JARRMB010000167.1:0-1054 GCA_037386325.1 Candidatus Bathyarchaeota archaeon | reverse complement strand
TGTTCAGAAGGCTTAGGAACATGTTGGATAATAGCATTTAATGAAAAAGAAATAAAGAAAATTTTAGGAATAGAGGATGAAGTTAGAATCGTAGCAATGACTCCATTGGGTTATCCAGCAGAGAAAAAAGGTCCAGTTTCAGAAAGAAAAACTATTGAAGAATTAGTTCATTTTGAAAAATGGTAAAGTAATATCAGATTAGTCAGAAGAATATAAAGAAAAAAAGAGAACCGATTTAATTATTTTACAGTTCCTAATTTGAATATGAGGTTTCCAAACCGCAACATCTAAAAGTTTAAACTGTGACGAGATTTGTAAATGGCAGGTTTCGAGTATGTCATCCAAAGATACAGTATCAAAATCTTCAGGAAAAGAAAGTAACCTCAAAGTTATCGAAAGAAAAGATAATGGAGATTTCATAGTTAAAACTGAAAGTGGAAATATTTGCACAATAGAGGACACTTTTGCAGAAATGTTTCCAATGTGGGCAGGTAGAATTTTAATAACTGCCGCAAATGAAAAATGGGCATTAATTGCTGCAAGAACAGCATCAGGTTTTGCATCTTCAATTATAATGTCACCTGCAGAGGCTTCGGTTGAGGGGCTTGTATCAGCTGAAGATACCCCTGATGGTCGTCCAGGAGCTATTATTCAAATTTATCATAGTTCGAGAGGAGAATTAAAGCATCAGATGGGTTTGAGAATAGGACAATGTATAATGACCTGTCCAACAACAGCAGCTTTCGATGCTTTGCCAAAAGCAAAAAGAAGAATTAAAGTAGGAAGAAGTTTGCGACTTTTTGGAGATGGATTCCAAAAAAGCGACGAGGTTGCAGGAAGAAAAGTCTGGCGAATACCAGTTATGGAAGGAGAATTTATTGTAGAGGATGATTTTGGAATAATGAGAGCTGTTGCTAGTGGGAATATGCTCATTTTGGCAAAAGATTGGCAAACTGCACTTAAGGCATCTGAAAATGCAAAAGAAGCAATCAGCAATAAAGTTCGTGGAGTAATAATGCCCTTTCCAGGTGGATTATGTAGAGCAGGCTCAAAG
>JARRMB010000166.1:0-1074 GCA_037386325.1 Candidatus Bathyarchaeota archaeon | reverse complement strand
TCAAAATTAATTAAACAATCATTAATTGATGATAAATTTAGGAAAAAAATTTTAGATTTAGTAGGTTCTGAATCAATCACTTTCCAAGAATATGTAAAACTTTTTTCAAGAAATAAAATCAAAATCAAAAACGTAGATTTAGAAATGTGTTATAATCGCGCAATAAACAATCCTCGTAGTGCAATATCTGTAGATGATCTTAATCTTTTGATTGGGGATTTTAAAGGAAATTATAAAAAACTAAAAAATATTTCAAAAATTGAATTTCAATCTATTCGTAAATTATTAAATTCCGGCATCTTGTTTCAATGATCCAGCTTTGTCTGTTTTTTCCCAATTAAATTCCGGTTCATTTCGTCCAAAGTGACCATAAGCAGCAGTTTTTTTATAAATTGGTCTTTTCAAATCAAGTGTAGATATGATTCCCGAGGGTTTCATGTCAAAATGCTTTCTAACTAAATCTTCTATTTTTTCTTCAGCAATTTTATTTGTTCCAAATGTATTTACATAAAGAGATACAGGCTCAGCGACACCAATTGCATAAGCAAGCTGAACTTCACATCTTTCAGCTAAACCTGCAGCAACAATATTTTTTGCAATGTATCGGCACATATAACAAGCTGATCTATCAACTTTAGATGGATCTTTTCCTGAAAAGGCTCCACCACCATGTCTTCCAAAACCGCCATAAGTATCCACTATTATTTTTCTTCCAGTTAAACCTGCATCGCCATGTGGTCCTCCAATTACAAATTTGCCCGTTGGATTTACATGAATTACAATATCATCATTCCAAAGACTTCCTAAAACTGGTTTGATTACTTTATCTACCATTTCTTTTGTAATTTCTTCTTGAGAAATTTCAGGAGCGTGTTGAGTTGAAACTACAATTGTCTCAATCTTAGTAGGTTTATTGTTTTCATATCTAACGGAAACCTGAGTTTTCCCATCAGGTCTGACCCAAGGTAAAGTGTTATTTTTTCTGACTTTTGATAATTGTTGAGCAAGTTTTTGAGAAAGTAAAATTGGCATTGGCATTAACTCCTCAGTTTCATTTGTTGCGTATCCAAACAT
>JARRMB010000165.1:0-1074 GCA_037386325.1 Candidatus Bathyarchaeota archaeon | reverse complement strand
GAACAATATGTGGAGTGTTGTCTTTACCTATTGTAGCTAGTCTCAAAACTTTTTGAGATTTTAAAAACTCATCTCTTTTGTTCATGTTTTCTTAATCCTAACAATACAATAAAAACTCCAATACCAATAGTTACTACTGAAACTTTTTCGCTAGTAATTTCATTATTTAACAAAAACTGCACAAAAAAATCTGGACTCCATAAAAATAACTGTCTTAGTGCAGCAACACCACCTATTACAATAAACAATATTCCAAATGCAGTAGTAGGATTTCTGCCCCTACGATAATAATTGGAGCTCAATTTATGATGATTATATAATTTTGATACCTGGATTTTTTATTTTGTTTCGTATCATTGCATTTAGTAACAATGGTGTTGCAATTTCAGCCATGTAGGATAATTCTCCTGGGCCAAGATAAATTGGTCTTAGACCTTGTATTTCATTAATTAGTCCATTAACAACTTCGACAGAGTCTTTATCGTCACCACACACAAAGATATCATAATCAAGTTCAAGTGTTGGATTGACAAGCTTTTTCTCAGATATAACATGGAATGCAGAAACAAGTTTTGATTTATCTTTAAGATATTTTGAAACTAGTTGATACGAATATGGTTTGTTTTCTTTAATTGGAATAAATTCAAAACCAACATCTGTTTTTACCATGGGGACAATTGGTGATACTACAACACAATTATCCTTAATTACAGGCAAAATTTCAGAGCAAAGAGAATCTATATTCTCATATGGTATTGATAAAACTAGAACGTCACTTTCTTTTGCAACAGACAAATTATCCTTTCCAGTAATTGTTCCATTGATTTGACCAAAGGATTCCTTTGCCAAATTTGTATATTCTTCAGCTGAACTTGCAGCCCGTGCAGCATCCCTTGATCCCACAATCACGTCGTTGTTTTTGGACCATCTAAGAGCAAAACCTTTTCCCATACCACCAGTTCCGCCAATAATTCCTACTTTCATATTTGGTATCTGACAATGTTATTATTATCTTTATGTGAATTTGTTCTAATTGGGTTCTATTATTTTTCTAAGGCATGGTCAAGCTAAAAA
>JARRMB010000164.1:0-1074 GCA_037386325.1 Candidatus Bathyarchaeota archaeon | reverse complement strand
ATGTTTGGATACGCAACAAATGAAACTGAGGAGTTAATGCCAATGCCAATTTTACTTTCTCAAAAACTTGCTCAACAATTATCAAAAGTCAGAAAAAATAACACTTTACCTTGGGTCAGGCCTGATGGGAAAACTCAGGTTTCCGTAAGATATGAAAACAATAAACCTACTAAAATTGAGACAATAGTAGTTTCAACTCAACACGCTCCTGAAATTTCTCAAGAAGAAATTACAAAAGAAATGATAGATAAAGTAATCAAACCAGTTTTAGGAAGTCTTTGGAATGATGATATTGTAATTCATATAAATCCAACAGGCAAGTTTGTAATTGGAGGGCCGCATGGGGATGCAGGTTTAACTGGAAGAAAAATAATAGTAGACACCTATGGTGGATTTGGAAGACATGGTGGTGGAGCCTTTTCAGGAAAAGATCCATCTAAAGTTGATAGGTCAGCTTGCTATATGTGCAGATACATTGCAAAAAATATTGTTGCCGCAGAATTAGCTGAAAGATGTGAAGTTCAGCTAGCTTATGCAATTGGGGTCGCTGAACCTGTATCTCTTTATGTAAATACATTTGGAACAAATAAAATTGCTGAAGAAAAAATAGAAGATTTAGTTAGAAAGCATTTTGATATGAAACCCTCGGGAATAATATCTACACTTGATTTGAAAAGACCAATTTATAAAAAAACTGCTGCTTATGGTCACTTTGGACGAAATGAACCGGAATTTAATTGGGAAAAAACAGACAAATCTGGATCATTGAAACAAGATGCCGGAATTTAATAATTCACGAATAGATTGAAATTCAATTTTTGAAATATTTTTTAGTTTTTTATAATCTCCTTTAAAATCTCCAATCAAAAGATTAAGATCATCTACAGATATTTCACTACGCGGATTGTTTATTGCTTCATTATAACACATTTCCAAATCTACGTTTTTGATTTTAATTTTATTTCTTGAAAAAAGTTTTACATATTCTTGGAAAGTGATTGATTCAGAACCTACTAAATCTAAAATTTTTTTCCTAAATTTATCATCAATTAATGATTGTTTAATTAATTTTGA
>JARRMB010000163.1:0-1094 GCA_037386325.1 Candidatus Bathyarchaeota archaeon | reverse complement strand
TAACAGTTGACTTATTAAACCACCTACAGACGCTTTACGCCCAGTGATTCCGGATAACACTTGCATCCTCCGTCTTACCGCGGCTGCTGGCACGGAGTTAGCCGATGCTTATTCTTCAGGTACACGTCATTGATTCCTCCCTGAAAAAAGAGGTTTACAACCCATAGGCCGTCATCCCTCACGCGGTATTGCTCCGTCAGGCTTTCGCCCATTGCGGAAAATTCCCCACTGCTGCCTCCCGTAGGAGTCTGGACCGTGTCTCAGTTCCAGTGTGTCTGATCGTCCTCTCAAACCAGATACTGATCGTCGCCTTGGTGAGCCATTACCTCACCAACAAGCTAATCAGCCGCAAGCTTCTCTTTAGGCGGAAATCCATTTCACTCGAAAGCATATGGGGTATTAGCAACCGTTTCCAGTTGTTATCCCCCTCCTAAAGGCAAATTCTTACGTGTTACTCACCCGTCCGCCACTTGAGTTAAAAACTCTCGTACGACTTGCATGTGTTAAGCATACCGCCAGCGTTCATCCTGAGCCAGGATCAAACTCTCTTAAGATTTCCGTAAATTTTTCTTTTTTTAAGATCTAAGATGAACTTAAAAATCTATTTGTAGATGTAACCTAAAGTATGATCTATTGTCGTAGTAAAAAAATTCTTACTTATAAATTTTACAAATTAATTTAAAAAAATTTTTAATCGATTTTAGAGAGAAAAATATCTCAATTAAATGAACTCTATTAATTAAAATTTAATTACATTCCGCTTATTTGCGGCAAGTGTTATAGTTTATTTGAATAAGACTGATGGTCCTAGACTTCTAAAATTTAGTTTTTGGTCACCGGTTTTTCGGCAACCAGTGACCAAAAAAGAATTGAACTTTATTTTTAAACCTTCTAGATTAGTTTGTCGAAATATTCTGAAAACGACGTAAATAAAATTTCTTGTTTTTGAATAAAGTAAACACCAAAGTGATGAAAATCGATTGTCGAATCAGAAATAAGTTGTGTCCCGAGAATCTTCATTTGATCAACATTTTCGGCTAATGATTTTAGACCTATTTGATCATGTTTTAATTGATAGATTTGTTTTAAAATAC
>JARRMB010000162.1:0-1117 GCA_037386325.1 Candidatus Bathyarchaeota archaeon | reverse complement strand
AAATTTTATTCTACAGTTCACTTTTTATCAACTAAATTATTGCTTGAAATTCAGTCTAATAAGCTATAATTTTTAGAGGGGGTCTTTGGAATGACAGAGCAGCGCTCAACTTAAACTCTTTCCTTCCCTTGGAAGAAAGAAAGGAAAAAATTGAATGCCTCGAAATACAAAATATGGGTCTCTAACCTGGGAAACAAATGTGAACCAGGAAAGGATAGAAAGGTGTTATGGATTCAAGATACTTCGGGTGGGACTAAAAAATCCTGGTTTAAAAAATGGCTCTGAATTGGTCAAAAACAGTTGGTCAATCGACTGATTTCGACGGTTCATCTGATCATTCATTTTATTTATCTCTTCTTTGAGCTAAAAATAGACTAACTAGAAAGTAAAAATCCGGGATCTTTTGTTGGCACAAGTGAAGGTAAGGATATACCAATTAAATAAACAGTCCACGTTGCACAGAACCGGATGATTGTTGATTTTCTCATCTTAGTTTCTTCAATAATATTTATATATAATATTAGAGGTGATTTTAATAAAAATTAAACAAAAACACGCTGTTTCCCAGAACATAGGTTTGTTAAAAATCGAAGAAGGATCCACCTCATTATCCAAAACCGGAAAATCCTCGATATTACTGAGTCAAACAATAATTTAGTTGTCGATAACAGTGGTAAAATCTAACACGTAGTAAAAATTAAAGACAAACTTTTCTACGTGTTAGTAGAATAGAGGTTATATCTATCTAATTAAGTGCGCGGTCAACTTTGAATTTTAACAAATTTATATATTTATAGAAATATATATTTTCTAGATCTTTTTTATTCAATGTTTATAGCTTGTAGCTGGGCTAACAGTACGGATTAAAAGTTATCCAATAATCTTTCATAAATCGGTATTATTTGATTTGCTAGCAAGTCTGTCTCGAAAACATGATTTAAAGACGAAATAGCGTTTGTTGAGAAATGATCAAAATTTGCCAGACTAATAGGTATTGTGGTATCTTTTATATATTCGTTATAATATTCTTCGACTATTCTTGTCGGAACAATATCTTGACCAAGATCACCATAGTATTTTAAAAAGTGTTCAATTACCTCTGGCTGGTTATCGTACC
>JARRMB010000161.1:0-1134 GCA_037386325.1 Candidatus Bathyarchaeota archaeon | reverse complement strand
TTATGAAATTCATAATTTTACAATTTACATTAGGTTAGAATGATGAATAGCTTTGATCCTCTCTTTCGCCTAACAAATTGTTAAAATTCTATCTATTAAACCGTACTATGCGTAACATTGTAAATGTTACTCTGATTTTCTTTCAATCTAACCTCGAATAATTTTGATTAAAAAAACTATTAATTTTCAAAATAAATTTGTTCCATGATTTTTTAAAAAACTGTTTATTTTACTGGATATCAATAAACCTTGTTAAGGAAAAAATCTTCAAGATCAATCAACTTTTAATTGAAATCTATTAGTGGATCTCAAGATCGTAGTACATTTTTTTGGTTTTTATTTTTTAAGGCTGGTTTGAGGACTTTGGCTAATTTTGGATTATAACATATAATAATAATCAAAGATTCTTCAGTTTCATGTACACAGTACGAATTCCAAAAGTTATCAAATTTGGAGAAAACGCTTTAGGCGAAACAGAATACCCAAAAAATGCACTCGTTGTAACTACTGCTTCCCCAGAACTTTCTGGAAAGTGGCTAGATAAAATGGGCATTCAGGATTACATGTTATATGACAAAGTAACTCCTGAACCATCTATTGACGATGTTAATTCTTTGATTTCTGAATTCAAAAGTAAGAATCCTTCTGCTCTAATTGGATTGGGTGGAGGAAGCTCAATGGATGTTGTAAAATATGCTTCAGAAGATTTTGGTGTAGAAAAAATTCTAATTCCAACAACGTTTGGAACAGGAGCCGAAATGACAACATATTGCGTTTTAAAATTTGATGGAAAAAAGAAATTGTTACGTGAAGACAGGTTCCTAGCTGACATGGCAGTAGTTGATTCATACTTTATGGATGGCACTCCAGAACAAGTCATAAAAAATTCTGTTTGTGATGCATGTGCTCAAGCCACTGAAGGGTATGACAGCAAACTCGGAAATGACTTGACTAGAACTCTATGTAAACAGGCATTTGAGATTCTTTATGATGCAATAATGAATGACAAACCAGAGAACTATCCGTATGGTTCAATGTTATCTGGAATGGGCTTTGGAAATTGCTCTACAACACTTGGACCTGCATTGTCTTATGTTTTCTCAAATGAGGGGGTGCCCCATGGTTATTCTCTAT
>JARRMB010000160.1:0-1823 GCA_037386325.1 Candidatus Bathyarchaeota archaeon | reverse complement strand
TAGTGTCCAATTAAGATTCGAATAAATTCAATTGGATATGTCCACTAGTAATTTTATTTTTGTAATCAGTTTCTGTGAGAGCCTGTAAAATGGGCATTTTCTCAAAAAGAGTAATACTGAAAATCTGTAAAATTGTGTAGAGACTCAAATCTATTTTCAGCCGCTTCTTTATTATGGCTACCAGAACATACACGGAGATTGCAATCCAGATTTGAGTCTTCACCGCATTTTCGGAGGTACCATAAAAAGCCTTTATACGAAGATGCTGTTTGATCCATTTAAAAAATAGTTCCACTTGCCATCGGCATCGATACAGTTCTGCGATTGTTAATGGCTGCAATGTCATTTGATTCGTCAAAAGGTTTAAACGATTGTCTTTATCGGTATCGAAAAACTTTACCCGGCGAAGTTTTTCAGGATAATGTTTTCGGGCATAAAACCCGCTTGGTACAACAATTTGATCGCATCTGAGTCCGCAAGACTTATCCACAGGCTTTGAATAGAGTCTTCGCAGACTGGTATTGGCTTTTGCACGAACAATAAAAAATGAAGAACATTGATGGAACACAAATAATCGTTCAAAGTCCAAGTAACCGCGATCCATAATGTAAATCGCACCGGCTTCCGGGATCAGTTCGTCAAGGATGTTTACTTCATGAACTTTTGCCGGTGTTATAGCAATGAAATAAACAGTTTCTTGTAGCTGAAGGCCAAAATCATCGTCAGCATATAGCTGTCTGGCTTCATGAATAAGGATTTGGGCAAAATCACAATAGATCCGCCAGTCTCTGTTTTCATTTGCATAAGCTATCGTACTGCGAGAGACTTTACCTCGAATGCCCATATGGTAAAGCTTCTCGCGCATAGCCCGCAAACAGCATTCAATATCACGAAGACTTTCGCGATAGGTTAACTGAGCAAAAGCCATACAAAGAAACTGATCGAAACATGTAAAAGAGCGAACACGGTAATTGCCGTTGTAGCGATCAACGCATCGACGAAATTTTTTAATAGGGAGAAAATCCATGATTTGAGAAAATACGGTCTGCCCTTTGTACACTGATAGTCTCCTTCCGCTGCTATTTATAAAACAGCGAAAGGCCTATCAGGTTGGTTAACCGTATTTCAAGTCGATCCCACTTAATTTCGTCAATATTTTATTATATTTTAAAAGGTTACAACGTTTTTTAAAATTTTAATGGGACAGCAGTGCTTTAAGATATTGATTTATAATCGCATTTTGTACCCCTAAAAAGTATAAAGTGCCGACCTATAATGACCGATATGAACATTAGAATAAAATATTTAGCCTTATTTTGCCATGAGAAACGAATTCATCTTTGTCAAAAATTCACTTCTATATTTTTATAGGAAGGTTCCTCTCTATTACTATGCTGATAATGGTAAATGCGTTCTTTATAAACCAGCAGGGATTACCCTTAAAGAAATGAGAATCGCGGAAAAGCTTTTGCCCAAAAAGCTCTATATTAGACAACAATCTAAAGTCGATGCCATTAAGGAAGTTCAAAAAGGCTATAATAAAGAATTAAAAGACAGTATAAAGCAAAATGATTTTAACAGCATACGAAGCATTCTGCATGATATCGTTGAAGTAACATTTGAAGAGCCGATTAGCGGAAGTTTGGAAGGAATTAGAAATACAGTAAATATCTTAGTAGATGAATATACTGAAGATTTTAATGTACTTATTCGCTTATTAGACTTAACGGTGAGGGATTATACCACCTTTATCCACTCTGTGAACGTTATGGCAATGGCATTAAGCTATGCTTCATACGTAAATTTCGGCTTATCGCAAAAAA
>JARRMB010000159.1:0-1211 GCA_037386325.1 Candidatus Bathyarchaeota archaeon | reverse complement strand
CAGTCAAAACATTTGTCACAATCAACCTCAATTAATTTTGGAAATCTTACAATAACATCCTTTTCTCTGAAAGCTTTAACAATCTTTTCAACATGGATGGCAGGGACTTCTAATAAAATATCCCCACCAGAAGAGTTTACTGTTGCTGTTACTATTCTCATTGGAATTCCAAGCTCTAGAATAACTTGTGACGTTATTGGTTCTGCAACATTTTCCTCAGAAAACCTTAACAGAATACGGTCCATCAATAATCACCTTGCCCTTAGTTTTGATATATCTTCAGAAGTTAAAAGACCCACAACCTTCTTTTCATTATCCACTACAGGTAACGCAGAAATATGATGTTGGGCCATCTTTCGAGATGCCTCTTCTAATGTTTCCTCTGGTCGTGTGGTAAATACTTTCTTTGTTATTACATCAGCTAATCTGCTTTTTCCTTCAGCAATAGCTCGTGTGAGATCCCAAGATGTAACTATACCTTTTATTTCTCCATATTTATCCGTTACAACTACATGGTTAACTGATTTACTGATTATGCGTTTAGCTACGGTCTTAATTTCCTCATCGACCCTACATGTAATTGGTTTATGAGCGACATTAGATACAAATGCAATCTCTTTGCTTTGCCTCATTACGTTACAAACTGAATTTGTAGGTAAGGTTTCCGCTGGAGCAGACAAATAGAAAATTCCATTTTCAATCCAAGATTTTAAAATCTGTGATATCTTTTTTGCTTTTTTCAAACTTGAAAGAGAACTTACTTTAATTTTTCTATCATTAATTATTACTTCACCAGACTTTAAGGTTGCGTAACTGACTTTACCAAGTTTAGGTCTTCCTCTGCGAGGAACACCATAATCAACAATATCAGTTAGAATTTCTTCATCTCGCAAAGCAGTTTTCTTAGCCATCCCTTTATTCAGAAGTGGAATGGGAACACCAATACCTACATACATACTTGTACCATATTTAGTGAAGGCACCTCCGCGAATAAACTCTGTACTCATATTCTTGCAGTCTCCTCTAACCATTAGAGTGCCAAATCGGTTATTCGGATCATGTTGTGTTCCTTCGCCTATTACATATCCTTGGCTACCGCCCAAAAAGATTCGAGTGCCAATTCCAATTGTTTCATAGTCAGGATCATTCATGAGGGGATTCAAAGAACCTGCTCCTGAATAGGTTGCATTTCTAAATTTTGGTAAAAGTTT
>JARRMB010000158.1:0-1230 GCA_037386325.1 Candidatus Bathyarchaeota archaeon | reverse complement strand
GAAGCATTACTCCAAAAGTTATTTTCATTCCAAATATAATTACAGAAATTGAAAGTTGGCTAATCGCAAAAATTGTACTTGATAAGCTTTCGCTTATGGCTTTTCCTATTAACACGTAAACTTGATTGCATGGAGCAACAAGAACATAATCTAATGTTCCTTGGTATGCTTCTTTTCTTATGTTTTCCCCCATTCCATATAGGAGGGTATTAACGTAACTATTCAGAACGGCTCCTATAACAATGAAAGGAATGTATTGACTTGTACCTGCGATTTGGGCAAAACTAGTACTCTCTAGACCACCTACTAATGCTTGTCCTTGAAGAACAAAGGGAATAAACCAGAAAACTGGAAAAATTGCCCAAAATATAATAATAACAGGATATGCTAGAAGAGTCTTAATATTTTTAATTAATTCGTTCCATATTATAGATAGGTTACATCGCAAAATTGACTCTTGATAGAGTTTTTCTGCCACTAGCAAATTGCACCTTCTGAGAGTTTTGACCCTGTTAATTTAATAAAAACATCTTCTAGTGTTGGCACTCCAACATTTAAACTACTTATTCGAATATTCTTTTTTCTCAGAAAATCAATTATTGCTCCGGTATTTTCTTCAACTGTTTTTCCAATTATTTTGATCTTGAAAGGTGTTCCTTCACTTTCGTTACCTGGAATAATTTTTATGTAATCCGCATTTGGTAGAAGATAATTAAGATGTTTTGTGATATCGGTTGGTGGACTATAGACTGATATCTCAATGAGTTCTTTATCTTTTATCATTGCCTTGAGTTTATTCGGTGTCTCGATAGCAATAATGTTACCTTTATTTATGAATGCGATGCGATCGCAAAGTTGATCTGCTTCATCCATGTAATGTGTTGTTAGGAAAATGGTTTTTCCATGTTTAACTGAAAGTTCTTTTATTTGTCTGCGAATTTGCCTTGAAAAATTTGGATCCAATCCTATAGTGGGTTCATCTAACAGTAAAATCGGGGGATCATGCAACAAAGCGCGGGCAATTGCAACTTTTTGCCTCATTCCAGTACTGTAGTCTTCTAATCTCTCGTCGGCTCTATCGGATAGATTAAAAATTTGTAAAAGTTCTTCAATTCTTTTCTTTGCGTAGGATTTTTGCATTTTATATAATGAAGAAAAATACATTAAATTGTCCCTTGCAGTTAATTTCCAGTATAATGTTCTTTCTCCACCTACGACCATTCCCAAGCT
>JARRMB010000157.1:0-1251 GCA_037386325.1 Candidatus Bathyarchaeota archaeon | reverse complement strand
GTGGTTAAGAAAGTAGCTGAATAGCTGAAGGTATTAGGGTATTTTAGAGTTTTTCAACAAAAAAGATTACCCTAATGAATATAGATTACGATAGTTTATTCTGTTTTGTCGATGATTTTTATAAAGGCTTTGAGCCGTGGTATAAAAAATCTCTACTTACCTGTGGCACAAAGAAACGAAACAGGGAAGGTAAAATGAGTCTCTCAGAAATAATAACAAATCTGATAGCTTTCCATCAATCAGGTATGGCTTGCTTTAAATATTTTTATCTTGAACTTATAAGAAATTATAGGAATTTATTCAACTATTTAGTACATTATGATCGATTTGTAGCCTTGATCAAACTTGCTTTTCCAGCATTAGTTTGTTTATTAAAAACGCTTGAGGGTACGGTTACAGAATACCTTTTTATTGATGCTACAGCAATGGCGGTATGTCATAATTTACGAGAGAAAAGACATAAGGTTTTTAAAGAATTGGCTAAAAAAGGCAAGACCTCCACAGGTTGGTTCTTTGGGTTTAAACTTCATTTTATCTTTAATACTTATGGTGAAATAGTAAGAATGCAAATTACTGGCGGTAACATTGATGATCGTTCACCTGTTATGACTTTGGTAAAAGATATATCTGCCAAACTTATTGGCGATAAAGGTTATATCTCTAAAAAATTATCAGCTGAATTATTTAACCAAAACGTTACCTTAATTACCAAAATTAAGAAAAAAATGAAAAATTGCTTAATGAACATGACTGACAAAATGATGCTAATGAAAAGATCTTTTATTGAAACCATATTTTCGTCCATGAAGCTCTTAGGTACCCTAATACATCATAGACATAGGTCACCAGTTAATGCCTTCACTCACTTGTTTGCAGGACTTATTAGCTATCAAATCCGTGATGATAAACCTTCATTAGAACAGTTGCTAAAATTGAATCCTTAACCACAGTCGGGGTTAAAATAGTAAAAAGTATGATAGAGGAGACAACAAAAAAACAAGCTCCCGGAGTTTCTATATTGATAAAACAATAAGCATTATGCCGGGAGCTCAGTACAGATTTTGTTCTTTTACAAAATTTTAAGAGGTATCATCTGTTTATGTTTTAGAACTATTTAGGCTTTTAGCAGCTAAAGATTTTATATCATAAAAAAGGTCCTCGTATATTTTTATGGTATTTTTATAATTTATCTCAAAATTTTTGCGTTGAAATTCAATAAAATCTGCCGCAGTTTTACACTTTAAAACTTCC
>JARRMB010000156.1:0-1260 GCA_037386325.1 Candidatus Bathyarchaeota archaeon | reverse complement strand
AAATAATAGTGCATTAATTTGCTTATTTTCCTTAGGAGCTGTGATAAGATTAATTGCCCCATTTTTGAAGAATAAGAAAACTGATCCAGCTGTTTTAGTTATTGATGACAAAGCTAACTTTGTCATCAGTGTATTATCAGGTCATCTAGGAGGAGCAAACGAATTATCAGTAAATATAGCAAAAAAACTAAATTCCCAACCTGTAATTACAACGGCTGCTGATGTGAATAAAACAATTGCAGTAGATCTTTTAGGAAGAGATCTAGGATGGAAAATACAGGATGATTCAACGGTAACTAAAATTAGTGCATATATGGTAAATGAGGAAAAAATTGGTGTTTTTCAAGATGCTGGTAAAACCAATTGGTATACAGAATTACCATCTAATGTAAAAATTTACAATAACAAAGAAGATTTAAAAAATTCTAATTCTAAAGGATATTTGATAATTACCGATAAAATAATTGAAGATGAGCTTTTAGCAAATTCCGTTGTTTATCGTCCTCCTTCCTTGGTTATAGGAATTGGATTACATTGGAACACATCACAACAGACTATAAAAAATGGGATAATGAATTGTTTACAAAAATTTCAACTAAGTTCAAATTCCATTTCAAAACTTGCTTCAATAAAAAAACCAAAAGATGTACAAGGATTAATTGAATTAGGAAAAGAAATGGGAATTCCAGTTGAATTCGTAGATAGAGAAGAGTTGGCAGAAATTCCAGCTCCCAACCCATCAGAGACAGTAAAATCCTTTGAGGGTACAGCTAGTGTATCTGAGGCTGCTGCAATTAAGGTTTCAAAAGGCAAATTAATCGTGGAAAAACAGAAATTCCCTCCTGATTTGACTGTAGCAATAGCGAGGATAATGGATTGAAACGGGGTTTATTATTAATTGACAGAGGAAGTCGAGAAAGAGAAGCTTCGGAGGAGTTAGAGGAAATTTGTAAAAGAATAAAGAAAAAAGGGGAATATGATTTTGCAGATTATTGTTTCCTCGAAGTGGAACCTCCTTTTATTGAAGATGGGATTGAAAAATCATTAAAGCAAGATATAGAATCTCTTACCATAGTTCCATACTTTCTTTATCCAGGAAAAAAGGTCAAATTAGCAGTTTCAGATGTAATGAAATTTCAAAAAGATACCAATGTAAAATTTGTTGTAACAAAACCCATGAGTATGCATAAAACTCTAGTAAATCTTGTTGAAAATCGAATTTCTTCATCTTTAAAAGAAAATAATATTTCAATTCCAAAA
>JARRMB010000155.1:0-1276 GCA_037386325.1 Candidatus Bathyarchaeota archaeon | reverse complement strand
AATAGATTTGTCTATGCGTACGTTTTGGGTGTTATTCACAAAATTGTTATTGTAGAATATGTTGTTTTCAGCAAAGTATTCTGTAATTCCTCCAATAAAAATGCCCAAATTGTTTTCAGCTAAATAGTTTTCATATATTGTATTATTATGACCATTGTAGATTTTTATGGCTGTATTAGTATTTCCAACAATGCTGTTTCCAAAAATTGTATTGTTAAACCCTGATTCTATTATGATGCCGTCATAACCGTCAATTGTTCCTGTGTTTCCTGAGATAATATTAGAATTACCATTTATGACGATTTGGCTACGTATATTAACAAAATTATTTTCAGAAATAATGCTATAAGAATCTCCAACTAAAATGCCACGATCACCCCAATCAAACATGTTATTTCTTGAAATGTTATTGTAAAATCCACTGCTTTGGATCGATGTAGGACAAAAAATAAAGTCATTATCAACAATGGTTTTAAAAGACCCCCCTAAACTGATAGCATTTTGATTCATGAGTGAAAATTTATTGCCTATTATCTCAATTCTCTCCCCTTGTCCACTAATGCCAAAATATCCCTCTGTGATTGTGAAACCAGAAATTTTTACATCATCAGCTTCTATTGTTATTATTCGGAGATTGTCCGAAGGTATTTCATTACCTTTTAAAATAGTGGTTTCTGTATCTTCACCGATAAGGGACAAGGATTTGTCAATGTTTAATGCTTGATTATTGTAAGTTCTTCTTTTTACAAAAACTGTGTCACCTTCATTAGCGTTGTCTATAGCTTCCTGAATAGTTGGAAAATCATCTGGAACAACAATCATCTTAGCTTGTGCGTCTACCTTAATCTGAGGAAAAGAAACAAAAACTAAAGTAAGAACTAATAGTAAAGCTAATGTTGCCTTTCTAGTCCCCACTACAGACCCCAATTGTACTATGTTTTTTGAAAATAAAGGCATTTTTGTCAAGAAACCTTGACTAACCGGTGTTTTATCGGTCAAAAATATTTGACCTCTAAATCCATCTTGTCTTTTTGGTTTTAGTTTTTTCAAAGTTTTTTTCCTTCTTTCAATTATTTTGAAGTTATAGTTTTAGTCCTTTCATGGTTTCTTTGATCCATTCAACAAGCCTTTCATGGGCATCCATTCCTTTTTTTGAAAGAGTTATTTTTTCAGTTCCATTATCATTTCTAACTATAATCAATTCATGATCTTCAAGCCAATTCAAATATTTAATAAAAGTTTGATAGTTCAGCCCAACTGACATCTGCAAAGGAGT
>JARRMB010000154.1:0-1282 GCA_037386325.1 Candidatus Bathyarchaeota archaeon | reverse complement strand
TAAAATTTAACCCCAAAATATCGCGTGTGTATAATATCTACCATGAAATTGTGATGAGTTTAGCCTGAATCTTTTTTTCAGGATTGTTTGGATTCTTTATTTTCACATCACTTACATTAATTTGTTTGTCTTTCATTATTGCATCAATATCATTTTCTGGAAATGAGTCAAATTTGTTTTTTAACATTAACGCAATCAAAGTAAAGTCTTTCTTTTTATCATAAATGTAGATATCAGAGAATGCTATTAATGGATTCTGAATTTTCCAAATACATTTAATTCTTAGGTTTGTGATACCAAGCGGGTCGATATTGCTTGCTTTTCCTAAACCGATTGTTTTATTCACCTCTAGTCCTTCAGCAGCAAGATAGTTTTCAATAATTTTTTTAAGATCAGCTATTTTTTTATTGTAGACGCTTTCTTCTGAAGCGTAACAACGCCCCTGTACAAAATACAAGTATTTTATTTTCTCTTTTTCAATCCAACCATTCACGTAGAAAATGTCCTTACTGTTCCATTGTCCGCTACCAATCGTTCGGCGATTTCTAAAAATCCAAGGGTCATTCCAGTTAAGACGATCTTTAGGGGGTGAATTACTAAGAGTGAGACTGGCTTTGTAGGTTTTAGATGTTTTTAATTCTAATGCATCACCATCTTCTATTATCATGTCAGGTGGGTTGATCTTATTTCCTAAATATGAGAACACTCCCCTGTAACGATCTTTTGCTTTTTCTTCCTTTGCAGATTTGAATGACCCGCTGATTGCATCCTTTAGATAATATTCCAGTTGCTGTCTGGGTGTTTTGATTTGAGGAGTAGCATATTCTTTAAAATAATCACGCATGTTATTGGTTCTTAAATCAGATATGTTTTTTATTGCAGTTAGTATGTTTGGAGACATAATATGATATAACTCTAAACAGGTATTAATACGTGGTTACTCTTCCTGAAAACAATGTTACGTGCACATCAATATTCTTTTCAATGGATACGCCGCGCAATAAAGCCTAAACCGATAAACGATCAGGCATTTTCTTCTCTTTCTTTTTGTGTTGTGTGGTGCGGTGGGGTGTTGTGGTTGGTTGGTTGGGTTAAAATTTAACCCAAACCCAAGCCCAAACCCAAATGCTTAGGGTTAACAATTTAATTTCAAAGATGACGTTTCAAAGAACTATTTTTAGCGGGTCTTAACCTTAACCAAGGCTCACTACTAAAAATATAGCGTAAATTATTAACAATGTTATTCCTTCTCTTTTCCCGATGCTAGAATTCTGAATTATGT
>JARRMB010000153.1:0-1302 GCA_037386325.1 Candidatus Bathyarchaeota archaeon | reverse complement strand
GATTTATAGAATAGTTTTTATTAATCTGCTTAGTTATCTTGGCAGATGCAGGTAAGGAATATACATTGAAAGCTCGAAATTATAGGGAGGTTAAGGGTCAGCCTTATACTCGGAAAAAGTATATCCGAGGATCTCCTTCGTCAAAAATTGTTAAATTTACCATGGGTAATACTGCAGGTGATTATGAATATCAAGCTCGTTTAATTGCTGAAAAATCAGTTCAGATTAGACATAATGCTCTGGAAGCTGCACGAATAGCCACTAACAGAGTACTTACAGAAAAACTTGGAAATAGTTATCATCTAAAGATTTTGCCTTTTCCTCATGTAATACTTCGAGAAAATAAAATGATCTTTGGAGCTCATGCAGACCGTCTTCAAGATGGAATGAGAAACGCTTTTGGTAAAGCGATAGGGTTAGCTGCCCGCGTTAAACCTGATCAGGCACTAATTATGGTTAATGTAAATAAAGATGGTTTAGATGCTGCTACACTCGCGTTAAAAAGAGGAAGTGCTAAGCTACCCACTCCATGTCGTGTGGTAGTCGAGAAACTTGGGGACTAATGAGGCCATTATTTTTGTGTTTTATTCCATTTTTTACTTCCAAAGAGGGAAATTGCTTAATTATTAAAAGATGATATATCAATAAGAACGACTTTGAGGGTATGAACTTGACTTCTAAACCTTTAATCGTTAATATTGAAGAAGATATTGCTGCAGATGGGCAATTTACTGGTGGAAAGGGTGCCAACCTGGCTAAACTGTTTCATATCTTGGGAAAAGATAATGTTCCTTATGCTGTAATGGTTACTACTGAATTTGCTAAAATGCTCTTGAAAGATCCTGCTATTGTAAATTTAGTTCAAGAATTGGATACTGCATTGAACAGAGATGATGAAAAAGAAGCTATGCAGATTGCTAAGAAAATTGTTGATTTAATTGAAAACATAAAAACCCAACCTCATCTCATTGAACTTTTGGATCAAAAAATCAAAATGTTGAAAGAAAGAGTTGGCAGAAACAGAGTAGCTGTAAGAAGTTCTGGAATAACAGAAGATTTAGCAACAGCAGCTTTTGCTGGTCAATTTGAAACATATCTTAATGTTAAATTGGATTCTTCTAATGTCATAAAAAATGTTTTAAAATGTATTGCTTCAGCGTTCGGTTGGAGAGTTATCGATTATAGACAAGATTTACGAAAGAAAAAAATTCTAGACTTATCTGAGGTTCAGTTGTTAGATCAGGGTTTAATATCTGTTGTAATACAGACTATGGTTGATTCAGAAAAGTCCGGTGTTGCTTT
>JARRMB010000152.1:0-1333 GCA_037386325.1 Candidatus Bathyarchaeota archaeon | reverse complement strand
GATTTTTCCAGTATCCTGGTGATCTACAATCGGATTTGCAGTCATAACAACCAGAATCGCCGGCAAACCCAGCTTGAAATCCAAAAATTATTAATAATGTCGTTACGGCCGAAATTAGTAAAAACTTCGATTTCATTATGTCCCCCCTTTTATGATCGATTCCTCCCTTTTTAAACCCTTGAATTATATGATTCTATTTTTTTAAAAATGATTACTCTTGGCGTTATTTAATAGAATTCATAAGGCGAAAATTGAATTTATCATAGATTATTATAAATTCTGAATTCGCATAATGCAAAAATCATGCAAAACATATTTGTATGGAAAAAATGAGTATTTAATATTATTTTCAATATATTAAATTAAAAGGAACAAAAAATAATTTATATACACTGAAAAAAATTCTCGAGAATTATGTAATTGATTTCACAATGTGGAGGATTTTTAATTAGGAAGAATTAAGTAGAATTGGGATAATAAACAAACACAATCGATAGTAAAAAAGCAATCAATAGTCTTAGACTAATATTCTGAGATTTAAATAAACTAGTCGATCCTGAAAAACTCATATTTCAACCATGGTCGTTGATATATTTGCTCTTTGACAAAATAGAAGCCAAAGGAAAATTTGGCGTAAAAAGTCAGCCGCCCACTTGAGCAGCTTGCAGAAGTTCATCCCAGCTGCGCTCAAGATCGCATTGATTCGGTCTCCCTCAACTCCTTTGAGACGATTGCGATCCATTCGGTGTTCTCGTTTTAGGTGACCAATGCCAGGTTCTATGGCCGCGCGACGTTTCATCCATCGCCATAAACTTTTTGCGGTTCTTCCTCTTCGGCGTTTATCTACATGGACTTCAGTGTCTCCCCGGTAGTTGTGGCCACGATAACCCATGTCTACAAACACGTGTTCTGGTTCCCGGATTACTCGTTTTACTTGTTTCAATGCTTGCTTGAGGGTATGGCCATCATAAGGATTGCCGTGAACTGCCATGGCACCTAAAAACCAGCCACCTTTACTTGTTGCAGCTACACTGACTTTACAACCAAATTCATATCGCTTGTGAGCTTTGCCTTTGCTGATACACTCAACTTCAGGTGCATGAACACTGTAAAGCTTGTTTTTATCTTTTTGTTTTTGGTGATAGATCCGAGTCCCAATATCCATTAGCGATTGCAGTTGACGATCCGCATCCGGGCAGTTGCGCTCAATGTCACGAAGTACTCGCCCAAGGTAATTTCTCAACTTGCGAGTACAGGCCTTGGCCCTTTTCATCTGACGCGCATGAGAATAACGACTTTGCCAGTAAAGCATTTGCTTTGATTTGCGGTTGTA
>JARRMB010000151.1:0-1360 GCA_037386325.1 Candidatus Bathyarchaeota archaeon | reverse complement strand
GCTTGACTAACACCAGACAGGTTGCCCAAATCTACACAGCAGATGGAAAACAAGCAAGTCAAACCGAAATAAAAGAAGCCAAAACAGAACTTACTGAAGAATTAAACTCTCTTAAAGCAACTGTAAAAATAAAAGATGATGAAATTGAACGACTACATCAAGAAATTTCTAACCTACAAACTTTGGTTCAAATTGAATCCCTAAAGACGGAGCTTGCTAACCTTAAGATGTTAGCCTCAAATTCAAAAAAATAAGTTTAATCCTTACAATGGCAGCAAACAATCCCATGCTTGTCTTTACATCCTGGACAACTTACAGCCCCTCCATAGTGACACTTGCAAGAACATAATTCGGTAGGATCTTTATTTGTACTCATTAACATAGATCTATATTTTATTATTATATGACCTTTGCACTTTTTTTCAGAAGAGCTATTTATTTTAGAAATCATTACTAGAGAATCTATTATCAATTCTCTAATTCTTTGATGGATCCTTTTTTGATGCCCCTTTCCTAAATTAAAATAAAAATACAATTGTATAGTTCTTTGATTTGTGAAAATTTGTTACACCATAAAATAAAAATTTACAGAATATCACGATTTGAATTTTAAGAGTACATAGGAATCAATCCAAAATAATTAATCTATCCTTTCATACTAAATGCTATTTTTAAAGTTCCATCTACCATTTCACGAAGTCTTTCTTTTGCAGATTCATCTGTTAAAGAATTCTCCGAAACAGAATCCACAGTTAAGAATACTGCCTTGGGGTTGGTAATAACTCGGTAGTACGATAATAACTGAGTTATCATGGTTTGAACATCAATAAATCCAATATTTCCTGCAGCCATAATTACAATTCCAGCTACCTTACCTTCGGTTTTTTTATAATTCACATACTCAAACAAATTTTTTAGGGCTGAACTAAAAAAAGAATTGTAAATAGGAGATCCAACTATCCAAACATCTGCATCCATAACATAATTTGCCACATTTTTTGTTACATCATTATATTCTTCTTCAGGACCTCTATAGCATTCAATTTGTTCTTCAGACAAATTAAGTAGCTTTACATCAACATTTTTGGATTTAGCATATTCGAAAACATAATTCATAGCTACGTGTGTATTACCATTTTTTCTAGGGCTTGCTGAAATGATTACAACTTTCACATCTTACCACATTCTTTTTTTATATTTAAATCGCGATAAATTTTTCACAAAATAAAAACGGGCTTGGAGGGCTTCGATCCCTCGACCTGTAACTTACCCAATATCAAATGGTTTTTCAAATTCGACATTGACGGATTCCGAATGCCCTCCATGAACCGGCACCCTCACTGCGGTGGCTGTGATCCTT
>JARRMB010000150.1:0-1413 GCA_037386325.1 Candidatus Bathyarchaeota archaeon | reverse complement strand
TGATATCGCATCAGGATTTCTTTACATAATAGGGTTTGAAGGAGTAACTGGAGTCAGAGAACAAATAGGTGACTCTACATTCAAATTAGTGAAACGTGTAAGGAAGCACACAAATATGCCATTGTTAGCAGGATTTGGTATTTCAACTCAACAACAAGCTTCAAATGTTGTAGCTGCCGGAGCAGACGGAGTTATTGCAGGAAGTGTCTATGCCAAATTATATGAAAAGAACCTAAAAAACCCAAAAGAAACACTTCCTCAAATCGCTAAATTAGTGAGACAAATAAAGCAAGGTTGTTCGGAAGGTTATAAGTCACGCGAGTGACAAAAGAAATAATATTCCAATATTAAAAACTATTTTGTACTCAAAGAAAAATTAGCAGTTGTAAGTTAATGAAAGGTTGTGATAGAATGCATATTAGTGAATTCCAGGATATAATGTGCAAATTATACATTAAAAAAGATAAAAAACGAGGACTAAATGGAACTATTATTTGGTTGGAAGAGGAAGTTGAAGAACTTAAAGAAGCTATAGAAAATGGAAACACTGAAGCAGTTCAAAATGAATTTGCTGATGTTTTGGCTTGGTTAGCCTCATTGGCAAACATGGTTCATATTGATTTAGAGAAAGCAACACTTTCAAAATATAATAATAAATGTCCTAAATGTCAAAATTTACCTTGTGACTGTAAAGAATAAAACATTTTAATCTTTACTCATCAATTTTTGTTGTCCAAAACCAGTCAATCTCCAGATATACACATGGCGACCCTTATGCTGAACTACCTTTTCGTTCTCAAGAAGATGAAGATGATAAATAACGGTACTATAGCTCAACAATGTTTTTTGGGATAACTTGCTAGTTGTTGATGGTTGTTCTTCGAGAAAAGATATTATTTTTGATCTTGAATATAAACCGGGCCTAACATTTCTTTTAAGAGACAAGAAAGCATTGGGATGGTAATTAAGCAATCGTAACATCTGGTTCAATCTAAATTTAATACGTTAAAAGGCAAAAAGGTTTTGGACTTAATTTTAATAAATTCATGAAAATGATGTAAGACAAACTTGTCTTGGTTTATTACCTTCAAACAGCGTCACTAATTCCTCTTCAACCATATTCAGTCTTTGTGCATAATATTCTATCAATCCATATTTTTTAACCAACTTAATTGCCGCTGGCAAATACTTTTCAATTCCTCCCCGATAAACAGTGAGAATCAAATCACTTTTGCAATCAGGGCATTTGCCAAAAAGAGGCATTCTTCTAAACTTTTTGTTACACCCTTTACAGCGAAACTTCTGAGTTGTAAAAGCTCTCAAATTTCCAGCGATATCACGTACAAAATGGGTAGTTAAAACCTTGCTAGCCACTACATCAGCGTCTACAGCAGCAATTTTTTCAGCTAAAGC
>JARRMB010000149.1:0-1418 GCA_037386325.1 Candidatus Bathyarchaeota archaeon | reverse complement strand
TTTTTTTCAAATTTTTTCGTTAGATTGGTTGTTTTAATAGAGTAAGTTTCATTGGTTTTGCTATTATTCATCCTTTTTCCTCGTTTGTCTTTTTTAAAGAGCTGAGCTGGGCTTGTCTTTTTGTAATGTCTTTTTAGATAAAGATGCTTTCAGTATTTATAAGGTTGATTTTTGATAAAAGATAAAACTTTCAAAAATTTCTAAATTAAATTAGAATGAATTTTTTTATTTGCACTGATAGAGGAATAGTTAAAATAATTTATTAAAAATATGCTTTATTACGTCGCAAGACTTAATAAATAGTTTATTATCCTTTTTGTGTAAGGAGAGCTCTTAATGCAACGTATCAAAGGATTTAATGAAAAAGTAAAAAATGCTTTAATGTCTAAGGGTGATAAACCCAAAAAATCTAAATCTGTACCTTCTACCCCCGCACCTACTCCTACTCAAACTCCTACTTCAAAACCCTTCCCTAAGGGATTCAAAGTTGTTGAACGATATCCTCTTTACGAACCTTTCGCTCACGCTGCAATAGCCAGAAATCCAGTGTCTGGAGAATATAAATACATTCTAGATGAGCTTCGGTTAGACATTTTAGAGCGAAATGTATATGATAGAATACTTGACATTCTCTTAGCGGAAATTGCTTCACCAGAAACAGAAATTGAAGATCCGCGACAATTCTTCGTCAATGAAGCTGAAAAAATAGTTGGAAAATATAGAATCAGTCTTGGTTGGTTACCTGACGTTTCTTGGTCAAAAATCCTTTATCACGCTCAACGAAATCTTGTTGGTTTTGGAAGGATCGACGCTTTGATGCGAGATCCAAATATTGAAGACATTTCCTGTGACGGTGTAGAGAAACCCGTCTACGTTTGGCATAGAAGATACGAAAACCTCGAAACAAACTTGATATTTCAAGATGACCAAGAAGTAGATGACGCAGTAGTAAAACTTGTTCATATGGCAGGAAAACACGTAAGTTCAGCTTTTCCAATTGTTGATGCCTCTCTACCCGGAAAACATAGATTAGCTGTATGTTACAGACGAGAAGTCACACCCTTTGGGACTGCTTTTACTATCCGTAAATTCCGAGATGATCCATACTCGATTATAGACCTCATAAATTTGGGCACTCTATCAGAAGAGATGGCAGCCTATTTCTGGACATGCTTAGAAAACAGAGCCTCTCTTATGGTTCTAGGGGGAACCGCATCGGGAAAAACAACATTTCTAAATGCTGTAGCCTGTTTAATCAAACCTGGAAGCAAAATAATAACTATTGAAGAAACAGCAGAACTCAACCTCCCCCATGAAAACTGGGTATCATTAATTGCTAGGCGAAGTTACGGTCTCGGAGAAACTCTAACCGGAGAAGTGACGCTCTTTGACCTCGTAAAAACTTCAATGAGACACCG
>JARRMB010000148.1:0-1435 GCA_037386325.1 Candidatus Bathyarchaeota archaeon | reverse complement strand
TTTGCGATTGTTGACAAAGGAACTAAAAATAGAAGATAGCGTCAAATTCTTGGGTTATGTTTCAGATGAAAAACTTCCATTTCTCTACTCTACTTCAGATATTTTTGTTTTGCCTGCAATCTATGAAAATTTTCCTTTTGCAATACTTGAAGCCCAATCCTCAGGACTTCCTGTAATCTCCACAAAAGTGGGAGGAATACCAGAATTTCTTATTGATAATGAAAATGGATTTATTATAGAACCTGGAGATTCAACCCAATTAAGTCAAAAAATTATAAACATTCTACAGAATCCTGATCTTGCAAAAAGGATGGGAAAAAAAGGAAGGAAAATGATCGAAGAAAAATTAAGTTGGGAATTGATTACTAATCAAGTTATTGATCTATATAAAAATGTATTAATGACCGTTTAGCGAGGTAAAGAATTATTCCAATATTTGTCAACCCATTCTTTTCCTTTAATTTCCATATCGACTTTACGGTATACGTCTAAGCAACCTTGAAGCATGTTTAAGAAAGGGGTTCCGAAACAGAGACGTGTGAGAAAATAGTTTTTGTATACCCAACGTTGTGTTTTAATAGCTAAATCAGCATAAGGCAGTAAGAATTTTCGTTTAATATCATCAATTTTCTCACCAATAATTTGGTAATCAATTTCTTCTTTCTTTAGACGTTCATTAACAAATTTTAGATGACTAATATCATTCCAATCAATTCCCATTATTTCACAACATAAATTATCCATAGCAATTAGGTTACTACTGGTTAAGATAATGTTCATGGGTATCACGATTCCTCTGTTAGGTCCATTTCCTTCCATTGCAAAAGTAGCATCCATAATAACAAATTTGGGTTTCAGAAGAACTAACAGATCATGCATTACCATATTGAATTTTGGATGAAGAAAAATCCGTCTATCATTAGGTATACAACCAAATAGATTCTTTATTGCACCACTATACTTTGTAAACTCATGAGTTTTCATAACTGGAACATCAACAATAGAATCTGCTTCAATAAGAGTTCTAGGTAATGGATAATTATGCAAAACAAAGGTTCGATTATCCTGAACAGCTACTGTTTCGTCCTCAGAGAGATTAATTGTTTTTCCCCCTGCTTTTTCTACAATCTTTTTTACACCAGTTAATGCAAAAGCTGTATTACAACAATAATTATACCCATTTGATTCTCCAACTATAACCTCTTTAGCATGATCTCGAAGAATGCTAACTAAATGGAACAGAACATGAGGATTTGTAACTGCCCCCCGAATATGGTATTTGGAACATAAATTTGGTTTAATAAAAACAGTTCCATGGATATGTTTTGTCCAATCAGCGGCTTTCAAAGCTTTTTTTAAGGCATACTCTAAGTTTTCATCGGTTTTAAATATCCCGATTTTCACATTTTTAATTTTAATCTCCCTCCGAAAGTTT
>JARRMB010000147.1:0-1461 GCA_037386325.1 Candidatus Bathyarchaeota archaeon | reverse complement strand
TTATAGATGGTTAATAGTTGTATAAGTGGTGATTTAATGACAGCGAATAAGAAAAAAAGGTTAGATGCATCTGACGATTCCAAAAAGTCCAATTAACTTGATACAGAAGACATCTATGATGATCAAAGAGAAGAAATGTTGCAAGACGATAAAATAACTGCTGCAGAAGATGGTTTTATGAGAGGACGACAAATGACAGATAAAACTGCAAAACGTCTTAAAAAATCCAGCAATAGAGATTCAGTATCAGTCGATTTAACAGAAGAATATGAAGATGACTAACCGAAAAAATTTTGGGCTTTCTATTTTGTGCGTGTATGAGTTTTTTGTTTTCTAGTATTTCGTTTCGTTTTGGGTTTGTGATTAAATTTTAGCACCTATCTGATGCATATTCCACTGTAAGGTGTTTAAATAGTTTTTTTCCTTACATAGCTTGACTTGGAAGGATGACGCGAGATGGTTTTAGAACAACTGGGAATAATTGGAAATATAGTTGTCCTTGTTATTTCATTAGGTGTTCTAATTAGAGCTAGTAGTTTGACAATTACCAACTCAGTTAATTTGGCAAGTGTTACAGGTTTAGGAAAGACAAAAATTGGATTCTTACTAGTTGCGTTTTCCACCTCTTTGCCCGAACTTTTTGTGGCGACTTTTGCTATTGTAAATCGGGGAACAATCGGAATTTCTATTGGTAACCTTTTAGGATCAAACATAATTAATATATGTTTAATTCTGGGAATTGGATTTCTTATAATAGCTCTTAAATTTCCTGAAAGTGCAGGATTTTTTACAAAAATGGCCAGAGACGAAGTAGGCGATCTCAATTTTGGAATTTTTGTAGCATCGATTGTGCCATTATTATTGCTTTATTTTGGATATGCCACTCAAATTATGGGTATTATTTTGATAGGGCTTTTTATTTATAACATGTATGGTCTCGTTAGAAAAAGAGAAACTGTTCAAGAAATTTCCGATACTGCTGAGAAATCTGAATATAAAAATTATATTATAAAATCGATAGTGGGAATAATTGGAGTTGTAATCTCGTCCTTTTTTATAATCGAATCAGCGTCCTTTTTAGCTTTGATTGCAGGGATTCCGCCAATTATTGTTGGAGCTACAGTAGTGGCTTTTGGAACTAGTTTTCCAGAACTTGTAACAAGTGTAGATTCAGTGAGAAAAGGTTTCATAGATCTTGCTCTTGGAAATGTTATCGGAAGCTGTTTTATTAATATCACATTAATTTTAGGATTTACGTTTGTATTTGCACCTTTAAATGTAGATGTTTCAGCTTTTTCGGATTTGATACTTTTTTCGTTGATCGTTAACATTGTGTTTGGTTACATAATTCAGAATTCTAGCATCGGGAAAAGAGAAGGAATAACATTGTTAATAATTTACGCTATATTTTTAGTAGTGAGCCTTGGTTAAGGTTAAGACCCGCTAAAAATAGTTCTTTGA
>JARRMB010000146.1:0-1520 GCA_037386325.1 Candidatus Bathyarchaeota archaeon | reverse complement strand
GGAATTACTCCACCAAAATATGAGTGCCCTAAATGTGGATGGCGAGAGAAACTTGTCGTTAAAGCCACTAACAAACCAACAACGGTGAAAGATGTTGTATTAATGGCAGAAGCTAACGAAGCTGAAAGAGCAAAAGATAAATCAACCAGATAAATTCGCAGATTTAATCGCCTGATTAAAAATTAAATTCTTGGATATATTCGAAACTTTTGCACTAATCCAGAGTTTTCTTGGATATTTCTACCCTCATTCTTAGTTACCACTTATTTGTAATAATAATTAGAAAGAGGTTTTTTTCATCAACCTTCTTAAGAAATGTCAATACCCCTTGAAGTAATCCAAAAAATATTAGTTGGTCAATGTTTCTTGACTAACCAAAAAGTGGTTAGAATATTTTTTAGTCAAGGTTTCTTGACAAAAATGCCTTTATTTTCAGAAAATAAGATTTATTTGGGGTAGAAAGTGGGACTAAGTAGAATCTCCATTGGTCCAGCAGTATTATTTTCTTTTTTTCTACTTAGCTCCCTGATTATTCCTTTGGTTTTTGGTTCTTCCTCAGAGAATTGGGTTGAAGTTCTTAGGTTTACGGGGAATGGGTTGTCGACTGAAAACACCGAAACTTTTGTAATAACGTATACTGATTGGAGAATTAGGTGGAGTTTTGAGTCCAGCGTTGACCCACCTCCAACAACTTTCATGATTACTCTTTACAATTCAAAAGACGAAATTATTGATTCCTTCGTTACTGCATTTCAAGGAAACGGGACATTGAATTACAACTCAACAGGTTCATTTTACTTATCAATTCGCAAAAATTATGTAAAAGAATATGAAGTAAAAGTCGAACAGAACATAGAATCAATCCCAGAATTTCCATTAATGACAATCCTGATCTCAGGATTTTTTGTTATTACATTAATTTCAATAATATATAGAAAAAAAGAAAGCAGGAGAACCAATAATGAACCGTAAACCAATATTAGCAGTGACTCTTTTTGTTTCTCTAACTTTGTTAATTTCTTCAGTTTTTGGTTCTTCTGTTATGTGGAGTCAAAATTATGGTACAGAGGAAGCAGAGGAAGGAACGTCTATAGTTCAGACTTCTGACGGAGGATATGCAATAGCAGGAGGATGTATGGATATTGGAGTAAGCTACGATTTTTGGTTAGTTAAAACTGATGAAAATGGAATCATGCAATGGAACCAAAAATATCGTGCAGGAAACGGTCTTGAAATAGCTCGTTCTCTAGTTCAGACGCCTGATGGAGGATATGCGATGGTTGGCGAAACATACTCTATAGGTGCTGGAAGTGATGATTTTTGGTTAGTTAAAACTGATGAAAATGGGAATATACAGTGGAATAGAACTTATGGAGGACAAAACTCAGATGTAGCCAATTCGTTAATTGTAACTTCTGATGGTGGATTTGCTTTAGCTGGTAGAACATATTCTTATGGTTCTGGAAATTCAGATTATTGGTTAATCAAAACTGATGCAAATGGGATTGTTCAATGGAACA
>JARRMB010000145.1:0-1526 GCA_037386325.1 Candidatus Bathyarchaeota archaeon | reverse complement strand
TATATTGCTAAATATTTTGTTCGATCATGATTAGTTTTAATTTCTACTTTGGCAATCCCTTGGATTGGAGCAGCAGTTATCCCTTCAGTTAATATAGCAAGAGCAGTTCTTATTGCTTGTTCGGCGGCTTCACGATTATCTTTAGTACCAAATTTTCTATTTATTATCTGTTCAGTAATTTTAAAGGTTAACTCTTCTCTTGACATTTTTTCCGCTAAATATCTGATACTCTCTGCGACACCCCGAGGACCAACAAGTCCTTCTACTAATTCAGCTAAATCCTTTGCAACTTCAGGTTCAGGAATTAATGTTGGATCTAACCCCTTTTTTCGGGCTTTTCTAGCAATATCGTATATACTTTCTAGAGAGCGCTCTAAAGAAGTTGTATATTGCCTATAATCTTCACTCATTGGAATTGTCAAAATCTTCATCTTTATCTAATTTTAGTTAGCAAAAAATTTCGAGGTTTTTTCCGAAAGTAAACATGAAAATCGATTTGTCATATAGAATTATTTGTTTTGATATTTCCAACCAACTCTGTAATTTTACTTTTTCCACAATTTTCTTCAAGAACATTACCGGTTACAATAACATTCGCACCTGCTATCGCTATATCTTTAACTTGTTCACCAGTTTTAATACCTCCGCCTACAATTAATGGCAGGTTGGTTACTGCTTTGACCGCTCTTATCATCTCTGGAGGTACTGGATTTCCAACCCCAGATCCAGCCTCTAAATAAGCAAAACGCATACCTAGATATTCAGCAGCTAAAGCATGAGCTGCCGCAAGTTCAGGTTTGTTATAAGGTATAGGAATTGCTTTTCCAACAACACTAACTGTTCCTCCCTCGCCTACAATTATGTATCCTAAGGGAATTGGTTCTAATCCAAACTTTTTGATTATGGGAGCACCTATGACATGAGCACCCATTAGAAAATAGGGATCTGATGAATTCAGCAGAGACATGAACCATATGGCATCTGCATATTTGGTTATTCCAGTTATGTTATTTGGAAAAAGAATTATTGGTATTTCTACAGCTTTTTTTAATGATTGGGTTACCGCGTCTAAATGAGAACCTGAATTAGAAGTTGATCCTCCAACCATTATAGCAGCAGTGTGACAAGATTCAGCATCTTTAGCCAGTTTATAGGCAGTTGAAGGTGTTACTTTTTCAGGATCAATAAGAGTCATATGAATGGTTTTTTCTTTTTTTATTTTTTCTAAGAGATATTTCTCTACTCGACCAATCATGCTTGACCACTTAAGTTAATGATCATTTTGAATAATAAAGATCGGTGAATTGGCAATATATGTCAATCTCACTAAAAGCAGGTCTAGTTTCCAGTTCTTCTGTTAATTCACAGGTACCACAACGAATTTTGGCTCGTTGACCTTCATTAAATATCTCAACATTAATGGATTGCTTCCCACATCTAGGACAGAGAAAAACAGTAGGCAATTTTTTCTTAGGAATACGAACGACTTTTCTTCGCCTTCTGCCCATTTTATAACCTCAAGACAT
>JARRMB010000144.1:0-1562 GCA_037386325.1 Candidatus Bathyarchaeota archaeon | reverse complement strand
GGTGTGTATTGTTCATTTTTGTTGTTTATTTCTGTGCTTTCATAGTATCCTCCTGTTGCGTATAATATGTCGTTTATTGTTGCCAAGCCTAGGCTATGTCGAGGTGCAGATAGAGCTGTGCCAGTTGTCCATGTGTCTTGTATAGGGTCATAAATTTGGTGTGCACTTTCACCTTCATGACTGTCATAATGAACTCCTAGAACATGTATTCTTTTGGGCGCAAAAACTCCCGAAGTTGAAACAGCACTTGCATAATCGATCATAATTGGAATTGGAGCTCCAGAACTCCAACTGTCTGTTAATGGATCGTAGATTTGAGTAAAAACACCATTTCCTTCACGTTCACCACAACTTAAAATGTATAGCTTTTTGTCAACGAGCGCAGATGTAACATCAGCAAACCCCAGTCCTCCATAATTTGGCATTGAAGCTCCTGTAGTCCATGAATCAGTAACAGGATCATAAATTTCCGTTAAATTGGAAAGAACAGGGTAAGGAGGGTAAATGCCAGGTCTGTCTCCTCCGATTGCATAGATTTTCTCATTAACTGTTTCTAAACACAACCCCATCCTTGGTGTGGGCAAAGAGGATTTTGTTTCCCAGGAATCTGTTTTAGGATCATAAACCTCATTTACTTCAAGTGTTCCTCCACTACTTGAGTAGCCTCCTATAACATAGATTTTATTTTCGAAAACAGTTATTCCAAAATTCTTCCTAGCAGTTGGCATCGGCTCTTTTGTAGTCCAAGTATTAGTTTCAGGATCATACATTTCGTTATTTCCTAAAGAGGGATCAGGTCCTGACCTGTCGCCTCCTATCGCATACATCTTACCGTCAACAACAGCAACTCCTAAATCATATCTCGCCGAAGGCATTGAAGCTAAGGTTGCCCAAGAATCCTCTTCAGTTCCAAAAACAGACGTAATAGGCAATACTAAACAAAAAATTAATAAAACTGCTAATGTTGTCTTTCTAAACTCCACTACAGACCCCAATTTTACTATGTTTTTTGGAAATAAAGGCATTTTCGTCAAGAAAAATTGACTAAATTAGTCAAAGTGCGTTCTAGTTCTAGAACAATAGTGTTCTATGATTAGAGCTAATAATGACTTTTGAGTAATGGTTTTTGGATGAAAAAATGAAAATTGGCTCAAAGTTTGTATTTATTGGAATTATTTCATTTCTCATTGGTTCTGCTTTTGCTTCACCACTTTTAATATCAGAACTTGATCCAAATAACATTAAACCATACCTTAAGCCTCCAGCTGATTCTTATTCTTCTAATGTCACCAGTGAAGTCCTATATGCCAATTTTAGCCTCAATCCAAACCTTGAAAATGCCCAAGCTTTTGATCTTTCATATTTTGTTGTGCTAAACATAACCAACAATTCAGATGAACCTGCCAATATCACAAATGTAGGATTTAATGCTGAAGTGCAGGACTATACCCTGCCCAAAGAAAATAATGGAGGTTCCCAAAAAAGTGAAGCTTGGCAAATATGGACAGAAAAGGAAGCGTGGGTTGATGGAAAACATTACAATCTAACATGGATTCCCAACA
>JARRMB010000143.1:0-1567 GCA_037386325.1 Candidatus Bathyarchaeota archaeon | reverse complement strand
CTTCTTTTTTCTTTCCCCATCCAAATACCATTTGTATTAGTTATTTTTTGGGGATTAAATGTGTTAGATAATTAAATTTAAAATCAAGCTTTAAAAACTAAATCTGTGAAGAATTTAAAAAAATCCTTTCATACTGGAACTGTAAAAAAATCCCTCCTCGTAAAGGCACCCCAAGAAAAAGTATGGAAGAAAATAAGCAACATCGCAGGTTTGTCCTCATGGTTGGTAGATTGTAAGAAAACAGAATATTTGTCAAAGAAAAAGCGTGGGGTGGGGGCAATCAGAGAAATTACCTTTAATGATGGAAACACCATAGAAGAACACATTGTCGCTTGGAAAGATGGAGAATATTTTACATATGTTGCAACTGAAGGATTACCCCTTCGTGCATATGTAGCTACCATTTCAATAAAACCTAAAAGTAGAAATTCTGTTCAATTAACTTGGCAATCTTATCTTAATAGTAAGAAAATGACAGAGAAGGAATTCTTAGAATTCCTTGTTTTTATGGGAACTTTTTATGAAACAGGGTTATCAAACCTTAAAGAAATTTTAGAAAAATAATTTTGAAATCAAAGTGTAAATACAGTAAATTGAAATTAGATATATGAGTGATATTCGCTTTGTAATATTGGGAGCAGCACTAGTATTTGCAGGATTTTTAGTCCTAGGAATTTTTGGCGAGAATTACCAAGCATCTAATATTGAATCAGATGAGTTTGGAACATGTTTTGAATATTCAGAAGGTAGAGAGCCAGTACCAATAGACTGTTCTTCAAAAATGTTTGATCAAAGTGTTTTCTTTGGCATCGTACTAGCAATAATTTCTGTAGGAATAGTTGCTTTGGTTAAAGGAGTTAGAGGCGATTGGGATAGTAAAGTAAAACCCGAAGACATGGTCGGTCCTAGCAAAGACAACAGAATGGATGGAAATGACTCGGATTAGGTCACAAAAAAACTCTAAGATTTTTTAGAAAAATGTTTTTGTTTCCTTTTATCTTCAGAGTCATCTTCTAATCTTTGAAAATAAACTTCTTCATATGGCATTACTAGGAAATGCTTGCAAAATTTACATTTAACCTTAAGGTGTAATTTGTGCCTAAGATAGTATCAAACGTGTATTTAGAATTAATTTTTTTCTACGATTTGTTTTAGATTCTCAAATAATTCATTAATTTCCTTCATTCGCTCATCAAATTGGTCATCAGTTAAGGTATCTGGTTTTACTATTGTCACAATCACTTCAGACTCGTTTCCGCTAGGCACTACCCGCATGGGGACATCCCACACACTCTCTTCGTCCTTGTACAAATGATCCAAAATTCCAAGGGTCTTGTTATGTTTGAATTTTAAATTTGCATTTCCTCTCGGTGTTGAAAATGACCATGAACCATCGCCATTTTGTTTAGCATCAGGCATTATTTTTGGAGGGGAGTTAAGAATGGCGTCAAAAACCTCACCTGTTTTCCGGCTGACAGACATGGTAATCGTTCTAGATCTAACCATAAGGCATATAGAAATTGATAGTTAAAAAGAGTGTTGTAGAAATTATAAGTTATCACCGAAC
>JARRMB010000142.1:0-1665 GCA_037386325.1 Candidatus Bathyarchaeota archaeon | reverse complement strand
TCCCTTGTCAAGATAAGAATTAATTGCTTCTTTAATGATCGTGCTCTGATTTGTACGATTCAACGAATTTTTATTTTATTTGTTCTATATAACACTATAACTTTTCCAATTGATTTTTTTGAAATTTATCAAAGTTCAATTATTTACGACTTTAGAAATTTCTTGGTTAATTTTTTGTGAAATTAAAAACTATAATTTTATTAACGAATTGCGGATTAACATTTGAAAATTTTTCATTTTAAAATTATCATCTTTAATATTTTTAAAAAATTTTTACGCAAAAGACTCTTATGGTAATACTGCAGAATTTGAATATTGAGTAATATTATAATTGATACAAATTTTGGGAAAATTTCATTTAAATTACTTCCAGAATTGGCTCCTGAAACAGTAAGAAATTTTGAAAAATTAGCAAAGGATGGATTCTATGATGGAACTCTTTTCCATAGGGTAATTCCAGGATTTATGATTCAAGGGGGAGATCCTAATACAAAGAGTGGAGATAAGAGTTCTTGGGGCATGGGCGGTCCTGGATATAACGTAAAGGCAGAATTCAATTCTAGATCTCATTTGAGGGGAATTGTTTCTATGGCTAGAGCTCAAGATCCAGATAGTGCTGGTTCACAGTTTTTTATTGTAACAAATGATTCTACATTTTTGGATCGACAATACACTGTATTTGGAGAGGTAATAGAAGGAATGGATGTTGCAGATAAGATAGTTAATTTACAAAGAGACAGTAATGATTGTCCTTTGGAAGAGGCAAAAATGCTTCGTGTAACAGTGGAATAGATGAATTATTCAATATTTGTATTTTCAATAATTTTTTCAGTTTTAATTATACTTCCTTCAGCTAACGCCCAAATTTTTGATGACTCAAAACAAAGATCAATTGAAGTTAAAATCAATTCTTTAGGTGAAGTTGAGGTAACACATGTAGTTGCGGGACAAAATGAACCTCATCAAATAAAATTACTAGATGGTAAAAAAGAGAATCTTGTTGTAATGGACGAAGAGAAAGAAGAGATCCAGTACGGAACTATTGGGGACATGGAAAGTTTGATGATATTTCCATCAAAAAAAGATGTGATTGTAAAATATGATCTAATTGATGAATTGGTTATGAAAGAAAGCCTATGGACTTTGGATTTTCTTTATCTGCAAAGCACTTCGTTTCTTCTACCAGAAGAGGCAGATTTGATTTATGTTAATAACAAACCGGTTATGTTGGGTGATAAAAAAGGAATAATGTGTCATGGTTGTCAAATGATGTTAGAGTATTCCTTAAACGAACCAAAAATATCTGAAAAAATAAAGACTCTTGACAAAGAATATTCATTTGAAATTAGAACCTTAGCTGAAATTGATCGGTTTGGGATAAACACAGAGCAAAATGGATTAAATTTTGATGTAATTGGTACAAACAAATTTGTCACTATAGTGATTCCTGCAGATTTTTTGGCTCAACCCTATGAAGTGTTTTTAGATGAAGAAAAAATATCGTTTCATGATTATATCAATAATGGGACTCATGTATGGGTAAATATGAGACCTGATAATTCCGGAACTGTTTCTATAGCTGGAACAATTATCCCAGATGTAAGTTCAATGTCACAGATAGATTACTTTCCTTTTGTGTATGTAGGAGTGATTATAGTTATTGGA
>JARRMB010000141.1:0-2230 GCA_037386325.1 Candidatus Bathyarchaeota archaeon | reverse complement strand
AACCAAAGTGGAACATTCTACATGAAAATCGATTCTGGTCTATCTGATAGTTACACCATTATTGTTGAACAAAACATAGATTCTATTCCAGAGTTTCCTTCATGGACAATTCTACCAATAGTCCTAATTATCACATTTTTTTCAATAATTATCAAAAAACAACTTTACGAAGCTAAGGTTTCTTAATGAATCGCCCTGTTTTGATATCCCTAAAACGAACTTGAGATTTGCCTCTAACAGTCACTGTTTCAAGTTTCCATGTTTGTTTGGGATAAACCTGAGATTTCTTATAGTATCTGGGGAGTCTTTTATCTTCAAAACCTCTTTTCTTGGCTTCGATATTTAATGCCAAATTTTGTTTGTAACTGTCAACCCATCTTCGACCAGCCCAATGCCTGAAAGCATACTTTAATTCCATTCCTGAAATAAAACTTCTAAGATCAACAGCTTCTAATGATTCGTGCTTTCTCTCCTAGGAAAATCGTTGAACCTCTTTTTTCTATGCCTGTATCGTAAAAAGCCCCTCTATATTTGTTTGGTACTGGAACCTCGTAAGAATAGAGAGTGCTGACCAGCTTTTGTCTGGGTCTATCCTTTTTACTGTTTGCTCTGAGAGTTGCTATGCCTTTGTTTACTGTCCAGTAAAAGAAATTCCAATCAAGAAGTTTAGCATCTAAAAGGTCTAATTGCATTCTGAGATAATCAGTAGACCTTACTTCATCAAAACACCACCCTCTAAAACTTCCCTTTTTATCCGACATCAGGTAAATGTTGGATAAACCATAAGAAACCTGAATTTTTCCTAGTTCATATTCCACTTCTTCGAGAAGCAGTGTTTCTCTTGTTCTTTCTATGTCAAAAAGAGGATAATGATAGCCTTCTCTTCCCATAACCTGCGATGTGATTCCTTCTAATGTCTGAGTTTCAGAAAACATTACAAAAACTGTAAATGTACGGTTTCCAATCTTTATCTTAGTTCGATGATTCCACCTCAAAAAGACACCTCCAGCTTGGGTAACCCAACAAATCTTATTTTTTCACCAAATTCTCCGAGAATGCCCATCGTGATTAAGGGTTGAATGTAATCCTCTCTCATTTTGCGAGTCGAAACACAAGTAAGAATAGATAGTTTATCAATCCATTCTCGTTTTTTTCCAATATTCCATTTTGAAGTTAAAAAAATCACTTTTTTCATTATATCTGCTTTGATAACTAGTCTCCCATCTTTTGCCTCATTCAAGTCAAGAAAATCATAGATGCTTCTAAGATTACTTTCATAAGAAATTGTACTTTTGGTTTTTACTTTTTCCTCTTCACGTATTTCAGCTGAGATTGGAAAAGAATTTTTGAATTTGTTTTCCATTTCTTGAGCGCATTCTTTACTACAAAAGGTTAGTTTATCTGGAATTCTTTTTCCACAGTTTCTACACTGCCTCATTTTTTAGCAACTCCAGAATAAAATCATGCCACGTTCGACTTCCCTTCACAATCTTAAGCTTCTGAAACTCAGCTTTCGTGAAGATTTCATGTAATGTTCTTACAGGTCTCATTTTGTTCCACTCATTCTTTGATAGAAACAAACTTTATATTAAGGCATGACTTAATTGATTAGTGATTACTTTACTGATTAAGGATTGGGATGCTGTGAAGAAGAAAAAATTTGGGACAATTCAAACCGAAACAAAATTGGAGAATAGAAGAAATATCATAAAAGTTTTAATTGATAACAAATGGCATGATTATAAAGAAATTAAAGAGAAAGTCCAAATCAGCAATGTGACACTATCTGGGCATCTTTCCGAGATGAAGGCACTTCTAGATAAAAGAAAAGACCCTTCATCTAAACGGCTTAGTGCACAATATAAACTTAAACCACTTTATGCCTTAACGTTGGCACGTGGACTTTTTACAGAAATCGCTTGGAAAGAAATTGAGGATAGGATGTTACAAACAGAAGATCGAAAAACTTCTTTCAAGGAAGTTTTAGAAGCGATAAATGGAATAACTGATTCCCATTTGTTGACAGTAATTGAAAGTGTTGCTTTAAATAAAGACCTCAGAGAAGATGAAGAGATAATTTATCTTTTCCTAGAAACTTTTGTTTGGGAAAGTTACAAGAATCTTACTTGGAATTTCGTGCAATCAATCATTAAAAACTTCATGAAGGAGGAAAATTGATGCCTTTTCGTAATTGTAAAAGTCTGAAAATTGAACTTGATGATTATGGCAG
>JARRMB010000140.1:0-1791 GCA_037386325.1 Candidatus Bathyarchaeota archaeon | reverse complement strand
TTACCAGCCTCAGCTCTTTTGGTGGGAGTACCACATTTTCCACAATATCGATTTCTTGGTTGCCAGTTTATCATAAAACGGGCTATTGCCAACAATGCACTATCACGAAAGTTAAGCAAAGGCATTACTTGTCTAAAATCATGAAATTTTCCACTTTTTTTATCCTTTAAAATCGAAGCAGATTTAATTGATTCTATGTCAATTGTAAAATAGGTCTTTTTATCACTAATTCCTAAAAATATTGATAACTCGCGTGCATTAGAAACATCATTAAAATCATTTTTTGTAAGGTAAATGGTCCTTGGATTCTGGACCGAAGTACACAAAATTTTAGAATGACTTACCGGAATTATTCGAGCAGATCCATTATTAAATTGATCATTAATCCACATGTCATCGCTTCGTTTTAATGAAGCACGATCTAAAAAATTTGTTGAAAAAGAATTTTGTTTCATCTTATATTAATTTTCTACACTTTCTTTAAACTTGAAATAAGTTCGATTATTTTTCTACTCAATACAATGTGTTATAATGCTCTCACAGTGAATGGCCGATGTGTTTAAAAAGGGAATACGGTATTTGCTTTCTGTTAATATCAACGGCAATTCGGTACATCCCAAAATTAATGCGTCTATTCCTTCCTCATCCACCATTCTTTTGGTGATGGACAATAATTCTTCTCTTGTTGAGTCCTTGAAGATTCCCAATTCAATTTCTGAGAATAATTTATGATGGATTAACTGTTGTTCCTCCTCCAAAGGAACGATGACTGATATCCCTTTTGAAATAAATGGTTTTTTGTAAAATTCCGCCTCCATTGTGAGCTTTGTGCCCATCAAACCAACATTTTTCAATCCCATTTCTTGGGCCTTATTGCAGGTTGCCTCGACTATACTCAACAGTGGTATAGGTGATTTTGTTTTAATTTCGTCAAAAATGATATGCGGTGTGTTTGAAGCAATTGCAGCAAATTCGGAACCAGCATGGTGAAGAGAAATTATTTTTTCTAATAACCACTCAGAAAGTTCAGACCAATTTTTAGTTTCAACGAACTTCATTAGTTCATTCATATTTACGCTATAGATGATTATTTCAGGGTATGCCAAGTCAGAATACCTTGTATGGAATGCTGCAATTATCTCTTTGTAATAATCAACTGTTGATTCTGGGCCGATTCCTCCAATTATTCCTATGGTTTTCATATCCATCTCCAAGCCCTAATGACAAGTATAAGCTGCCGCGCCTTTTACGGTTAGCTTGATACTATTGTTAGCTGAAAAATTATTAAGTTTTCGTACAATTAATTGCTATTGCCTCTGTGTAATTTGATCAGTTTTCTGTTTCAATTGCAATGAACCCACTATACTACTATATTCTCTAATCATGAGAATCGAAAAAGAACTTCTTCAAAATTCTTTACTTTTCCTCCGTGGACCTCGATCCCTTCGTCTTTGAGCATTTGTATTTTTTTCTCTATAGCGGTTCCCGATGTTTTTCCTTGAAATCCACCAATCCGACCGGATGTGGCAATAACCCGGTGTCATGGGACCTCAGGCGCATAGGGGTTTCTTCTCATGGCTTGCCCGACCCCCCTATATGCTCTGGTTCCCAAGGCATGGGCAATTTCTTTATAGGTCGTTACGCGCCCTTTAGGCACTTTCCTTAAAAGATCGTACGCTTTTTCGGAAAAAGTTTTCATTACTCCTCTCTCTTCAATAAAGTTAAATAAATTTTAATTACATATAAACACATAACCAGGCCTTCACCGGCGACAACGGCGCGCAGCGGAAT
>JARRMB010000139.1:0-1840 GCA_037386325.1 Candidatus Bathyarchaeota archaeon | reverse complement strand
ATCTTTTAGTGCTTCTGTATAATAGTCAACATTTTCTTGCCTAACTTTCGCTGTTAAATTTTTTAGATTTAATTCTTCAGAAATGTAGGTTTCACCTTGATGCAACAACACTGCCCCTTGATGCACCTCCTGATATGCTTTAGTTAAAGCCAATGTTTCAAGCAAAACTCCATTACAGGTCACTGTTACTGTATTTCCAGAAATATCATTTAAACTAACAACTTCTGTAGGTCTTGCTGTCCCTGAATAAACCCAACCTCTCGTTGTTTTCCTTACAAGATGCTGATCCTCTAATGCACTAATAGATTCATCGAAAAGTTTTGGAAAATATTCAACATCTTTTTCTGTGATTGGCAGTTCTGATGATGCGCACATTAAATGACCTAAAGATATGTATCTATTGTGCAAATCGATTATTGCCTCTTCGTGTGGTTTTCCAAAGAAATCTTGCGGATGCTTCATATAATACTGATCGAGAGGATTTTGAAAAGCAACCAAAGTAACTAACGAATTAGTATTGCTTCGTCCTGCCCGCCCTGCTTGTTGCCAAGTTGAAATAATTGTTCCCGGATATCCAGAAATAATTACAGAATCTAGACTTCCTATATCAATTCCTAATTCTAAAGCATTAGTTGAGACTACTCCAAACAATTTTTTATTTTTTAAACAATTTTCTATTTCTCGCCTTTCATTCGGAAGATAACCTGCCCTATAAGCAGTAATTAGTTGCGTATATTTGGGGGATCTTTTTCTGAGTTCTTCTCGTGCCCATCTGGTAATAAGTTCAGCCATTTTCCTGGATGTAGTGAAACATAATGTTTGGAACTTTTTGATTATATTAAGTGCAAGAAGATCTTTAGTTTCTTGATGAGTTGAACGGCGGATCGTTTTATCATCGTCTATGAATGGAGGATTCCAGAATACGAAGAACTTACCTCCATTTGGGGCACCGTCATTTGAGACAACATCAAATTCTTTTCCAGTTAATTTTTTGGAATGTTCGCTTGGATTTGCAATTGTAGCTGATGAAAGTATAATCTGAGGATTAGAATTGTAATAGTTGCATATTCTCATTAATCGCCTAAGTAGCATTGCAACATTAGAACCAAAAACTCCCCGATACACATGCCCTTCGTCGATAACAATAAATTTCAAGTTTTGAAGAAAATTCCGCCATTTGTAATGCCAGGGAAGATATTGATGTAATCCATAAGGGTTACTGAGAATGATTTTTGAGTTTGATCGTATTTCAGCTCGAAGATTGCGGGGGGTGTCTCCATCATAAATATTTGGATTAGCCTTAATTGCTGTCTCTTTTTCGATTTTTATTAAAACTTTTAACTGGTCATTGGTTAGAGCTTTTGTTGGATAAAGATACAGCGCTGTTGATTTATTATCTTTAAAAAGTGCTTCAAAAACTGGAATATTAAATGCCAAAGTTTTTCCTGAAGCTGTCGGAGTAACTATAACAACATTTTTGCCTTCTCGGATTTTATTTATTGCTTCAGTTTGATGAGAATAAAGCTGAATTCTATTATTAACCAAGAAATTTTGAATAACTTTAGGCAATGGTTTGTCTAATTTTCCATAGACAGCTTCTTGGGATGGAATTTTTTCTAGATGAACAATTTGTTTCTTGTAAGACTCTCTACTCTTTATGTCCTTAATGAACTGTTCAATCATAATTCCATTCCTCAAAAAGCCTAGAAAATAATGTTCCAAGAGAAACAAGATCTTGCTTATTATGTTCTACAATAGCCACTAAAGGTCCAACGTTTTTAGTTTTAAGATAAGTATCATAAAACTGGGGAACAAGAGCTCCAGGAATATCGATGTCTCT
>JARRMB010000138.1:0-3145 GCA_037386325.1 Candidatus Bathyarchaeota archaeon | reverse complement strand
GGATCATAATTTATGAAAATGAAGGCAATTATTTATGAAAAATATGGTCCTCCAGAAGTTCTTCATTTTAAAGATGTTGAGAAACCGACTCCAAAAGACAATGAAGTATTGATAAAAGTTTTTGCAACAACAGTTCATCGTAGAGATTCTAGAATGTGAAGTTTTTGTGTTTCACGTGGAATGTGGTTAATGGCAAGAATTGCGCTGGGAATAAGAGGTCCAAGAAAAAAGGTTCTAGGAATGGAGTTGGCTGGAAAAATTGAAACAATAGGCAAAAATGTTAAAAAGTTTAAGATAGGTGACAAAGTTTTTGCCTCTACATATGGAACTGGTTTCGGTGCTTATGCAGAATACAAAGTTATGCCTGAAGACGTAATACTTTCAATAATGCCAGCTAACTTATCTTATGAAGAAGCTGCCGCTGGACTTGCCACTGGTGCTCAAGTAGCATTACAGTTTCTTAGAAAAGCAAATATTCAGAGCGGTCAAAAAGTTTTAATTTACGGAGCTTCTGGAAGTGTAGGATCATATGAAATACAGCTTGCTAAATATTTTGGAGCAAATGTTACTGGAGTATGCAGCGATAGGAATCTTAAATTAGTAAAATCTTTGGGAGCTGATATTGTAATTGATTACAATAAAGAAGATTTTTCAAAAAGTGTAGAACGTTTTGATATTATTTTTGATGCAGTTGGAAAAATCTCAAAATCAAATTCAAAAAAAGTATTATCATCTTCTGGAGTATTTGTTTCTGTTCATGATAAATTAGATAAAGAAAATTCTGAAAATCTAAATTTTCTTAAAAATCTTGTTGAGGAAGAAAAAATAAAACCTATTATAGATAAAATTTACCCATGGGAACAAATCGTTGAAGCCCATCGATATGTTGACAAAGGACACAAAAGGGGACATGTAGTTCTTACAATAAATAATGACAACAAATCTAGCTAATAATCGGTAAATGAAAACATTTTTCAGCATGATGGCGGGTCCGCGGGGATTCGAACCCCGGAACTCCGGCTTCGCAGGCCAGTGTCCTAATCCAGACTAGACCACGGACCCTATGGAAGGATCAGGGACCCAAATAAGACGCTTTTTGTTACGAAATATTTTGGTATTATCCATTTCGGTTATGTATGTAAAACCTGCTTCTATAAGTTCCTTTGCCCTTCAAAATTTATTGAATTTACAAATTTTTCTTATTTAATTGAATTAAAAAATTTATTCTAAGCTTTTTTTAGGTTTGAAGTGTGGACAAGCTGGACCGTTAGGGTTCAAATTTGTTAAATTTAAAACGCTTGGTGAAGCTTTGCAAGTTCCATTATCGAAGTTGGAGCATTCTCCGTGTTTGTGTTTTGTGAATTCTGTGCTTGGTAGTTTGTTTTTGATTTTTTTAAAGACGTTTCCAAATCTTCCCATTTTTGAAGCCTTCAAAATGTGGCCATTGTACATTGGTTATTGGTTGTTATTGAAGATGATGCTTAACCCCAATCCAAACAAGGGAATTGTCCAGAGTTCGTAAAGATACAACACATTCAAAGTGTTTTGGAGTACATAAAATATTACTAATATGATAAAATGCAATCCAATCATGGTTAAGGAGGCTCCGAACCATTTTGAAATGATACTATTTTGTTTGATTTTAACAAATCCAATTGCTGCAAAAATTACTGCTAATGATAACAGTATTATGGCATTGAAAAAGCCTAAGGGGTTAAGGTTGTTTAGGAGCATTGGGATTCCTCCGATGAGGGTCATGTCAAACCATCTCTTCGCAGAAGATATAGAAAAGGGATCGTTAAGAAGGTCTGAAGAATGTAAGAGCCAAAAATTACTGGGGTTCCAATTATTGTAATGAATATGAAGTTTGGTATTATCGAGATTAAGTAAATGATTTCCATGAGAACAACTTTAGATATTTTCTGGCTTAATTCAGAAAAAGTGTAGGTTCGTTTTCTCCAAACTGAATTTATCAATTGCAACGCTAGAATTGAACCTGTTAAACGAAATATCAAACCAATAAGGGGAAAAAATACAAACAGAATAATTATTGGGTTAATGCCCACAGATTCTCCGAATTCAACTATTCCTATGCCGTAAATCCTTCATAAATTCCTTGAAACAATTTGCTGCTTTTTTTGGGACATTTCTATATTTGAAGTTGATGAACGGTTCACTGCAGACTGACGGTTGACAACTTCTACTTAGGTTATTATTAAAAATAGTTGAATTTCTCCTTGAGTTTTATTTTTTCATTGGTTCTAAACATAGATCTGTTTTTATCAAGATTTTTTCTTAAAATTTATTTTCATTCAAAACAGTATATAGTAGATCAAAATAAAGGAAAAGAACTCAAATGAAGACATTTAGGAACAATCGTCAAGGGTATGAAAAACTGATTCTGGAAGTAAGAAAAATAGTCAATAAAGTTGTGCAGAGAAATATGGCTGAAGGTATAATGTTTTCAGCTGGAACAGATACTAGCATAATTGCTTATGAAGCAATTAAAAATAATCCAGATCTAAAAGCGTTGACAGTTGAATTTGAACATGGAAACCCAAAGGATACAAAATATGTGAAAATTCTGGTTAAACATCTAAAGCTTGATCATGAATTTATTGTATTTGGCCACGAAGAATTGATTAGAGCTGCAAAAAAAGTAATAGAAAATTTGAAGACTTTTGATCATATGGAAGTTAGAAATAGTGTTCCAGTATTTATTGGCTTAACTTCAGCAAAAAATCGTGGTATAAAAAGTGTGTTCACTGGAGATGGATTGGATGAGCTATTTGGTTATCCATGGCAATTTGATCTATCAGAAAATGAATTTAGTGAAGCACTATCTGATATGTGGAAAATAATTGATTTTTCTTCAACTAACTTAGGTAAAAATGTAGGAGTAGAGGTAAAACAACCATATTTAGATAAAATTTTTAGAGATTTTACGAAAAAAATTCCAATTAATCTAAAAGTGAATTTTGAAAATGGAGTGAAATATGGCAAATGGTTAATGCGAAAAGCATACGAGGGATTGATTCCTAATGAAGTAGTTTGGCGATTAAAAGCACCGTGTGAACAGGGAACAGGTACTGAGATTCTCCCGGAGTATTTTGATGAAAAAGTGCCAACAAAATTATTTGAAGAA
>JARRMB010000137.1:0-1899 GCA_037386325.1 Candidatus Bathyarchaeota archaeon | reverse complement strand
TTTTCGTTTTTACTCATCTTTTTTCTCCTCATCATTTTTAATACAAGAAATATTGACCATACACGGTCGTAGAACTCGTCCTTTATACACGAAACCTTTTCTTACTTCCTCAAGAACTACTCCTTCTTCACAATCATTTTTAGGTATCTTTGTTCCCAACTCATGAATATTTGGATTAAAAGCTTTGCCAATGGCATCTATGTGTTCTACACCTTCTTTTTCAAGCATTCGAACTAAGTTTTTATGAATCATTTCAACACCTTTTAAAAGAGCTGATTGATCAGTAGATTTCTTTCCAGACTCAATTGCCCTTTCAAGATCATCAAGGAACCAAAGCAGTTCAGCAACCAACTTTTCATTACACCTTGTAGTCAATTCCTGAACTTGTCTTTCCGTTCTTTTTCTATAATTGTCAAAATCTGCTTGCAAATACTTAAGTTGCTTCAAATATTCTTGAGACTTTTGTTGTTCTTGATTTAGCTGCTCCTCTAAATTTTTTGATTTTTCTTGCTGTTTTTTGGATATATTTTTACCCATTTTAAAATCACGTTCTAATAGGTTCCGCGCTAAAGTTGTTTGGAATGAATGGAAAAACTGAGAAGTTAATATTTTTTTCGTTTTATTTGCTTTTATTCTAAATATAAAAATCATTCAATAGTATTTTCTTAATCTAAATAGTAAAACACAATTACTAAAAACTTAATATGAAACCTAAAACCTTTTAAGATCGAACCTAAATTTGCTTGCTAGAGGTTAATACATTGAGGGATCGTTTCCTTCACAGCTGAAATACTTTCAAAAATTATAGTTTTTGTTAGCCCCTATTTTAACCAAACTATCTTTACTTCAGCAAAATGTTTTTACTCGACAATAATTGCAGTGGATAAACTTATTAGTAAAATCCAGATTGAAGGTGACTAACCATGAATATTATTGAAAAAATATTAGCAAAAGCCTCAAACAAAGAAGAGGTTTCCCCAGGAGAAATAGTAGAAACAAACATCGATGTTGCAATGACCCATGATTTAACTGGTCCCTTAGCGATTAAATCATTTCACGAGATCGGTGCAAAAAAAGTTTGGAACCACAATAAAGTAGTAATTATTTTAGATCACTTGGTTCCAGCAAGTTCAGTTATATCAGCAGGTTTACATAAAATTGTTAGAAATTTCGCTGAAGACCAACAAATAGAAAACTTTTATGATGTAGGTAGAGGCGGAGTTTGCCACCAAGTAATGCCTGAACAAGGTCATGTTCGACCAGGTGAAGTAATTGTTGGTTCAGATTCACACACTTGCACTTATGGAGCTTTTGGAGCTTTCGCAACAGGTATCGGTTCAACTGAAATGGCTGCAGTATTTGCTACAGGTAAATTATGGTTCAGAGTTCCTGAAGTCATTAAAGTGAACGTGACAGGCAAATTACCCGAATTTGTTTCATCTAAAGATTTAACCCTAAATATTGTTCGAGAGATAGGAGCTGATGGTGCAATCTATAAAGGTCTTGAGTTTGCTGGTTCTACGATAAGAGATTTAACAATTGCAGGTAGAATGGTTCTCTCTAATATGGCAGTTGAGATGGGTGCTAAAGTGGGTATAATAGAACCTGACAAAAAAACTTTAGATTATGTTAAATCTAGAACAAATAAACATTTTAATCCAATTAAAAGTGATCAGGATTCTGTTTACGAAAAGATTGTGGATATAGATGTTTCAGAATTGGAACCACAAGTAGCTCTTCCCCATTCAGTCGATAATGTGAAATCGATATCCGAAATCGAGGATATCAAGATCGACCAAGGTTTTATAGGATCTTGTACCAATGGTCGACTAGAGGATCTAGAGGCTGCTGCACAAATATTGAAAGGCAAAAAAATTGCAAAAGGAATAAGGTTAATTG
>JARRMB010000136.1:973-2892 GCA_037386325.1 Candidatus Bathyarchaeota archaeon | reverse complement strand
GGACTAACAACCCAATTTGGAAGAAATCTTTTACATAAACTTGATGCTAAATTAAGAGATAAAAATCATCATCTTAGTCCTGGAACTACTGCTGATCTTACTGAAGCTGTCCTTGCCATTAACAATTTAAATGGTTTTAAACCTTAATTTAAAATCATTTTCCTTTTTGTAGCTTCAACTAGCCCTATTGGGCCACTCATCATGACATCGCCTCCTGGAGTTGCAAAATGGACGTCTAAGGATGTGTCTTTAAAGATATTTCGATTTGGTCCTGTGACAATAATTTTATCAATTTTTGAATAACCTGAAGGTTTTTTTAGATAAAATACTCCATGCCCATTGTCTTCAAAAATTTGATTATTGTTTAGCTTTCCATCAGCAAAATCTTTTAGAAGTTTCTCTATTTTCTTTGAATTCAACAATTTAGTGTGATGCTCTAAAACTCCAGTTACCTCTCCATTTGTTATTATTGCTGCCATTGTATGTCCATTACCTACATTAACCGCGAGAATTGAATCTAAATTTTTTACAATTGGATCCATTAAGCATCCAATTATCGCATCTGGTGATGTATCCATAACAAGAACTTTTGCATTTGGAAGCTGTCTTTTTGAAGCTTCAACAGCAGATTTCATTCTAGGATAATATTCAGGAATTTCATTTTCTGTAAAAGCAAATTCTTCAGGTCTAGGGTTCTTTTCTAACATTTCTTTAAGTTTGTTGATTCGAAATTCTCTATTACTCATTTTTTCTGGAAAAACTCCATGATCTTGAACAGCAATTGCAACATACTCAATGTCCGAAAAAGGTTCTCCAAAAAATTTCAATAGACTGTATAATTTGTTAATATTTATTTCCTCAAGAACTAATATTTCTCCTTTAAAACCCTCTAATTCAGAATTTGTAACAATTTCTATTCCCATTTTTTTAACTTGTTCGAGATTATTTCTTAAAGTATATGCAGCATTTTCTGTCATGTAGACTTTTAGATTACATTGAATATGATTTTTAATAGCAAATGATAGAGATCCTCCACCAATGGTGTCCCCTTTAATAAAAAGATCAATTTCTTGCTGAGTTAAAGTCTTAACCTTTTCTGCATATTGAAGAGTTGGTGAAGGAAGAACTAGTTTTATACAGTTTTCAATACTGTTTTTTGTATCATCATAAAGAAGTATATCCTCAGTTCCAGCTCCTATATCTATAGCAAGAATCTTCATGAATTATTCCTCTTTCTGGTCATTATATTAATTAAAACGATTAAATTATCTATCTCAAATAGATTTCAGCATATAATTTCTATTTTGGTATACCTTAAATCTACGACCTTTTCTATTACCACGAGAGGAATCGACTGGATGTTTAATAAAGTCATTTTGGCTGTTGTTGGAACCAGTAAATCTGGAAAAACTACAGCTATTGAAATGTTACTTAAAGGATTAACAAAAAAAGGATTTAAAATTGGATCTGCAAAACATATCCCTGAAGTAGGATTCACCATTGATTCTGAAGGAAAAGACACATGGAGACACACCCAAGCAGGTGCAAGTACAGTTCTAAGTGTGTCTCAAAAAGAAGTAGCCATTATCAAGAAAATCAATACTGAAAATTGGGACCTAAAAAGAATGGTTTCAGAATTTCCTGATGATACAGATTTAATAATACTCGAAGGTTTTAAAAAATTAGTTGATCAAGATTCGAGTATACCAAAACTTGTTACTGTTAAAACAGTTGAAGATGTAAAAATTGCACTTAAGCGTTACAAAAACATTTTATCATTCATTGTACCGTTTCCTTTTGTAGAAATTGAAACTGATATTCCATTTATTGATACTTTGAAAGAACCTGAGAAACTTGTTGATTTGGTTGATCAGAAAGTTTCTATCTTGATAAAAAGAAAAAGAGAACGTGAAGAAAAA
>JARRMB010000136.1:0-963 GCA_037386325.1 Candidatus Bathyarchaeota archaeon | reverse complement strand
AAGAGAACGTGAAGAAAAAATAATAGTAGACATTAATGGGGAAATATTACCATTAGGTGATTTTGTTCAAGATATTCTAAGAAATACTATTCTAAGTATGATATCAAGTTTAAAAGGTGCAAAAATAGAAGGGAAAGAAAAAGTTTCAGTTGTAATTAAAAATTAATTAGGAGGTTAATAGACTCTTAAGTGGCAGTCTGGGATCCAGAGAGCAAGCATTGTGAAAGAGAGAAAGGAGATTTTACAGTGCTTTCAATAGAATTGATAACTCTCTGAACCTTTCCATGACCAACTTTTTTAGAGTTTATTTTCCTCCTTTTTGTTTTACAGAGCTTTGAAAGCTTCTGACCATTCTTTATATGTTGAGATAACTCTAGGAGATACACTTGGTTTTCTATCAGCCAAGATATTTTTGAAGTCGTCCATTGACAACGGTCTTGGTTTTGCATGTTTGTCGCTTGCTTTTCCTGAATCGAATAATTCTCCGATTACTCGCAGATGGGCAGATTGACAAATATCTCGGATATCACTTCCTGAAAAACCTGCAGCTAATCGCGCAAATTCATCTAGATCAATTTTAGGATCCAAATTCAGATGTTGGGTGTAAAGCTTTAGCATATGTAAACGGGCATCATAATCGGGTAAAGGAACCATTATCCGTTTTTGGAATCTGCGTATAAACGGCCAATCCAAAGCCCAAGGTTTATTGGTTGCTCCAATGACATAAACGTGGAGTTTTTTGCCTTTGTCCATGACTCCATCCATTTCTTTTAGGAATTGATTTCGTACTCTTGTTTCACCACCGACTTCGTTTGAATGCATTCCGATTAGCGAATCTAACTCGTCTATAAATAGAATAGCTGGTCTTCCGTTATTTGCAGTGTTTCTCGCTTGGTTAAATAGTTTGGCAACATTTCGTTCTGCTTCTCCTAGCCATTTTGACATTACTGAAGCTGCATCTAC
>JARRMB010000135.1:0-3151 GCA_037386325.1 Candidatus Bathyarchaeota archaeon | reverse complement strand
GTATGGTGCTTGATGAAGCAGGAATGACAACTTTCCAAGTTACAGCACGAGTATGGTTTGAACAGGCACTTTATAATTCAATCCAGAAAGATGAATTTCTAGATTTCAAAACAATTTGTAACCATTGGACAACAGCAAGAGATCGAATTTACAAAGAAGCTGTAGATTGGTTACCCGAAATGGAAGCAGAATGGACAATGAAACCACATTACTATATGCCAAATTACCGTTTCTACAATTATCCTTATGTTTACGCTCAAATGTTTGTTTATTCCCTATACGAACAATATAAGGAAGAAGGTAAAACTTTTTGTCCTAAACTGAAGAAAGCATTGTCTGCAGGAGGTAGTATATCTCCGTTGGAAATCGGCAAAATATTCAACTTTAAAATCACAGAACCAGAATTTTGGAATAAAGGTATGAGAGTATTTGAATACTTCACAAATAATTTACTGAAAATAATCTGATAATTTATTTTCTAATGCTTTTATTAGAGCCTTATTCCTCTTTATCTTAAAATGCAATCTAATAAGAAAAACAAATCATTTATGGAACAGTTCAAGTGTCCAAAAGGGCTCGAAGGAAGAATTGTTGCAGAATCAATGAATCGAGGACATGATGCACTTACGAATTGGGGACTAAAAAAAGTGGAAATCAATCCCAGATTCACAATTCTAGATGTAGGCTGCGGAGGAGGTAAAACAATAAACAAACTATCGAGTTCAGCATTTCAGGGGAAAGTATATGGAATTGATCACTCGCCTGATATGGTAGAATATTCTAAAGAAGTGAATAGTGAACTAATAGCTAAGAACTTGGTGTCAATAATAGAAGGTTCTGTTGAAAAATTAAATTTCCCAGATAATTTTTTTGATTTAGTAACGGGTATAGAAACATATTATTTCTGGCCCAATTTATTAAAAGCTTTCAAAGAAATAAATCGAGTCTTAAAACCAAAAGGAAAACTGCTTTTAATAAATGAAATGATAAAAGATGGAAAATACGAGATAGAAAATGAAGAAATAATCGCTGAAACCCATGTCAAACTTACACCTTTGTCAGAAATCAAATCGATGCTTCAATCAATTGGATTCATTAATGTAGCTGTCTATTCAAAAAAGAAATCACCTTGGAACACTATCATAGCCCAAAAACAATAAATTAAATTCTAAAAACAATTTTGAGAAATCAACTTGAATAAAATTTCAATTTTCTCAATGAAATATACTCCTTTTCTTCTCCAACTTCCTTTACCATCATTACACCTAGACTCTTCTTCTTCAATAAATAGTACTTCGAAAGAAAAATTTTTACTCTTAAACAAATCAGAAAGATGAACCAACTCATAAAATATATCCAATAATTTTCCTTTTTTGGGGGATTTTCTTCTTTTAATAATCTCACCAAAATTTCTTTCATATAGAATCCATTTTTGTTTGGCAATCGGATAAACTAATCTAACTTTATTATCAATAATTAATTTGCTTAATTTCCTTTTAATAGCTGAAAAATTTTGAGTCTGAATCTCAATCAACAGACCATCTTTAAGAACATCAATCACAAAACCTTCGTTTACTTTAACCTCAAGCTCATCACCTGAAGTAGAATAGATATCCTTAACTTCGGAATGTAAAGAATATTCCGTCATAAAATATTCAAAATACAAAACACATAATAAAACTACCCGTGAATACCCAAATACCAAATTTAAAACTAGATGTGAAATAAGCATTCAGATCTAAGTTTCAGATTTTTGTTTCAATTTTGTTTTAATTATTATTGCAAATAATACGACCACTAATAAAATGGGAAAAATTATGAATAATTGAAATTCAGGTATTGAATTAATTGATGTATATAGTGACCAAAGAGTGGGATCAAACTCGTTAGGATAATCATGAATTATGGCATATCCGCTTTCTACTGTAGCCAGATTAACATTAATGTAATGAGTAGAATTGTAAGGAAGATAAACAAGACAGTCATATTTTCCATATGGATCGGGTTCAGTTTCGCTATCAATATCTAAAATAACAGTCTTATGCTCGATAAATACTTTTAAAAATTCCCGAGAGTCACTATAACCAATTCCGCCTAGTCCAGGTGCATCAATATCAGCTAATCTAATCTTGTATCCTTCTATTGTTTCAAAAGTATCCCCATCGGATACATCACTTACAAAGACAGAAATAAAATCCTCTTTTGGAGCTTCAATTTCTTCTCGATTATAATTTGTACCATTCCAAAATATAATCTCAGAATAATTGTCCCTAAAATCAAACCTAGAATCGTCATAAATAATATCTAATCTATTTCCATACTGATCTAACAAGCTACCTATATGATAACTTACTTCTAGAGATAACCAATCAGCCTCCCATAAACCCCAAATCTTATCCTCAGGTCCACGAAAACCATATCCGTAACCATTAGGAAGAACAAAAGCAACCTGATCCTTTAAATCATTATTTCTTGGGTTATTTTTTATGTGTTCCCAAAATTGCTCTAGGGCTTTAAAATGTTCTTCCTGTAAAATACTTCCTGTGTAATCTTCGTTGCTATCAAAAACCAGAATATATTTTGCTCCGTTTTCATACGCAAAAATTAAGTCTTGATAAAGTTGTTCACCTGATTCGATATATGGCGGATCATTAAACGTCCACGTAATAATAGCTCCCCAGTCTCTATCTCGCACAGTAGCTGCACCTCTGTTAAGAGCCACATTTATTTGTCTACTATAATTCCAACCAAACTCAGCAAAAACAACATTATATCCTGATTCATAATCAAACCAATAAAGTGCATAATCAGAGGTAAAAACACTAGAATTAGACGAAAAATAATTTCTATAATCCAAACGATAATTCATTGTGCTTACAAACTTGTTTCCAGCATCAGCATAACTATCTGCTTCTCCTACAATCATGCGAATACGATCTAATTGTCTCCCACCTACTTCATCTAAGAAATAAAAACCCAAGAAAAAATTGTTCCATCTATCCTTAGCATATTCATACCATTCACTAGGGAAACGACTTTCCCTGTAAATAATAAAAAACATGTCTCTTTCGTAAAGATACTGACAAATTTCATTAAGCTTTTCTTCATTGTATGTTATTCCTGTACTGCCTATAACAAAGGTATTCGTATA
>JARRMB010000134.1:0-1925 GCA_037386325.1 Candidatus Bathyarchaeota archaeon | reverse complement strand
TTCAACCTGTTTGTTGCTCATTATAGAGATGAACTGTCGTTGTCTTTTGAGGGGGCCAACTTTAGAGCTATTTCTGCTTTTATGGAAACACCTTTTCTCTTAAAAGATTTTGACTCGTTTATTCTATTTTTTATTGGATTAATTATTTCGATTGTTGCATTGATTGATGGATACAAGTTTGATGATAAGTATCCTGGTTATGGCAGAATTTATCGCAGGTATAAAGAAGCCGAAAAGAAATATCACCAGTGCTGTTTCAACATCGTAAAAAGTTTGCATAACCTGAAAAATCAGTCCTTAAAAGAGCTTCAAGATTTATACGAAAACTCCCAAAAAGATTACACCCACCTAAATATTCTGCTATCTAACAAAAACAAATTGATAAATTTGTATGAAGAACATTATCGACATTTAGAAGGGGTTTGCGATGTTGTCCTAAAACACTATCAACATGCTAATAAAGCCTCAAGAAAAACTCCACCACCCCAATATTTTGATGGTAATTTTTCAATGCCTCCCAAAACAGAACTAATAGCAGAAGATGAGTTGGAAAAAGACAAAGACATCCAATCTAATTTTAAGGATCAAATGGTAAAACTAAAAACCTTATATGGAATCACGGGTAATAATCTTCAGGAAATATATAGAAATTGTTTTGGTGAATTTGAAAAGATCGATATGTATTTTCGAAATTTTGAGGAACAATAAATGGCTGATTTTTTTGATGACGATAAGATTGTATTCAAAAAAAATATAATTGGTGCCATCATTCTAGTGGTAATAATCATCGCGGGAGGATTTATAGGGTATTACAACTATAAAGTGAGAAGCTCAAGAGTTTCAATTGATAAAACAACTCTTTGCCCGTCTGAGGAGGAAATAAGCCGATATACTTCTATCTTAGTTGATGTAACAAATAACATTAATCATATACAAAAAGAGTCTCTTAATAAGTACTTTGAGAATTTAAAATTAAATCTTTTGGAATATGAGAAAATAACAATTTTTGCAGTTAATAATGAATCAGTTAATAATATAAAACCCAAGCTAACTCTATGTAACCCTGGCAACCAGATCAAAAGTCAATTTACTGAAAATGAGGGCATCGTATTAAAAAGGTGGGAGGAAAAATTTAACAAACCATTATCTAAAACTTTTGATGAAATTGTAACTGGTGGTGAATCTAACGTTTCTCCAATATTCGAAATGATTCAAGGCGCCAGTATTAATGGATTTCCGGAAAACACTAAAGATACCCCTAAAAGATTATATATTATCTCCGATATGTTACATCATACTGAGGGCTTTAGTTTGTACAAACAAAACCCCGGTATTTCCGATCTCAAGGCAAGCCCTTATTACCAACACATAAAAACAAATATGGATAATGTGGAGGTGATTATACTTCTTATCTATCGTAGTGGTTTTGAAAAACTACAAAATAAAACACTAATAAGGAGTTTCTGGGAACCTTATTTTAGAGAACAGGGTGCGCGTCTTGTTGAAGCAATTGCTGTAGAGGGATAATTACTACTATGGGAAGCCCATTTGATAATGCGAAGAAAATCTTTTTGTCTGGTCATTCACCAGAATTTTCACTCAGAAAAGTTTTTGTAGCAACATTAATAGTTGGAACAGTTTTTGTAATTTTAGGATCATATTCAGGTTTTTATTCTATAGGCTTTATGGGGCCAATAGTTTTCATGATCCTCTACATTGCTTTTGGCAGATATATCTATCGCGGTAAAATTGTTACTGGACAATTTGCCGATAGCTGCTATTACCTCGGTTTTCTTTTTACTCTAATTGCCCTAACAGTTTCTTTATTCTCAATTAAGGAAGATTATAATTCCAGTACATTGATTTGGAATTTTGCTTTAGCATTATTCACAACGATCATAGGTTTGGGTTATAAAGTATATTTG
>JARRMB010000133.1:0-1932 GCA_037386325.1 Candidatus Bathyarchaeota archaeon | reverse complement strand
AAAAAAATGGATTATGAGAGGAACAGAATATTCAGATTCGTTTGTATTCAATCCACATAAATGGTTAATGACAAATTTTGATTGTTCAGTATTATTTGTAAAAGACACAACTAATCTCAAAAAAACGTTCGAAATCCATCCTGAGTATCTCAAAACTGATGTGGATTTAAAGGTTAATAATTATAGAGATTGGGGAATACAACTGGGAAGGCGCTTTAGAGCTCTCAAATTATGGTTTGTTTTAAGATCATATGGCGTCGAAGGATTGCAAAAAATTATTCGAAAACATATTCAATTAACACAGATGTTAAAACAACTAATAGAAGACGATCAGCGTTTCAAAATTATGGCACCAGTAGAATTCAGTTTGTTGTGTTTTAGATTAAATCCCACAAATAAATCTGAGAAGCAAATAGATATAATGAATAGAAAGCTTTTAGAGAATGTCAACAAAACAGGAAAGACATTGTTAACTCATACAAAACTAAATGGTAAATACGTAATTCGATTTTGTATAGGTCAAAGAACTACCAAAGAAAAGCATGTTTTTGACACATGGAAGCTTATCACTAGAGAAACTGAAAAAATCTTGAGCACTCACAATTACAAAGATTAAAGTCGATGCTCACTACTATTCATTTCATCTCGTTTAGCAGAAATTGAGGCTACTGTTTCTTTAATATTATTTTCATCAACAACTAAAATGATTTGAGATGTATGAGGAGCAAAAATTCCTCTCTTAATATTTATTTGTGGAATAGCTCCAATAGCTATAGAGGCAACACCTGAAGAGTACTTCATTCCATCTCCAATGATGGTTACAACTCCTACACCGTATTCTATCGATAAATCCTCATCAAAGCCTTTCAAGCGCTCTTCATTTTTTCGAAGAAAATCTGAATCAAGAAACAAAAAGTCACGGATTCTCTTTCCTGTTTCAAGTGTTTCAATTCCTAAATCTAGAAAATCATTACAGTTTTCCCAAATTCTTAATGCATCTTCAAAAGATCTGCTGTAAGTATCATCCATTGTAAGTATTGCGCAACCTGATTTTCCTGTAACACATTTCACAGTCTTAGTTAAATCACTGTTAGAACTTATCAGCGTATATTTATCTGGTTTAAGCATAGACATCACTTTGATAGGTTGTTCAAATTTCTTAGCCAAAGAAATTGCTTCTCCCTGAACTATTTTCATTCCCATCTTAGATGCTTTATGAGCTTCATTATATGTAAGAGAAACAATATCCTCAGTTTGTTGATCTTTAACCATCTTCGGATCTGCACTTTGAACAGGAATTTCCTTGAACAAAATGGTTTGAACATCATATTTTCTCTTAAGTAAGCATGAAACAAAAACTGCTGTTAGATCAGAACCACCTCTCCCAAGTAATGTTTCTAATCCATCAGTAGTTATTCCAAGAAATCCACCTAGAACAACAATTTTTCCATCTTCAAGAGATTTAATTAATGATTTTGATTGATTTTTACTTAAAAGGAAATTAGGTGTCGCGTTTTCAAAATTATCGTCGGTTACAATTGGCCAATTCTCTTTTGAAATATGACAGGAATCAAGATCGTTACTTCTCATTATGTAGTCCATCAGAATTGATGTCGGTAGCTCTCCTCCATGTGTAAGGACTCTTGCTTTATTAGTTCCATGAAAGCGTTTATTTACTAAGCTCAAAGATTCGTCAAGCTGTTGTCTATAATCTTTAAGTTTTTTTACAACTTCAGTAAGATACTGGTCCTTACAGAATTTCTCGGCTAAATTTTCATATGCATTAAAAATATCAACAATTGGAAGTGGACCAGATTGAGTACATGATTCACCAAGGTGAATTAGTTTGTTAGTAAATCCATTTGGGGCAGAAAATACAACTATTGGACCTAATTCACTGTTTTTCTTAAGGGTTTTGATCCGATCTAATAT
>JARRMB010000132.1:0-1938 GCA_037386325.1 Candidatus Bathyarchaeota archaeon | reverse complement strand
AAGGGGCAGTGTTGTTGCATCAAGGTGAAACCTACATTTCTGAAGAATTAAATCTAAAAAATTTAACAGCGAAAGTTAGGCAAGAAAATGTTGACTATTATACAGAAGCACTAAAAGATATTGATGTTGAAATAAAGAAAACCTATGAACAAAATACAGAGAACCAAAAAAATGTAACAGTAGAAATTGGAGAATTAGAGATAACTGAGATCTATCATCAATATGTTACAAAAACATTTGATGAAGTTATAAACAGAAATCCTCTTTGTTTGCCTCCTTTGACTTTTTCTACAATCGGATTTTGGTTTACCATTCCCGACGAAATTCGAACTGAAGTTGAATCGGAAGGGCTTGATTTTCAAGGTGGACTACATGCAATAGAACATGCAATGATAGCAATGTCTCCCATTTTTGCAATGTGTGACAGAAGAGATATCGCTGGAGTCTCAACTACTTTTCATCCTGACACGAAAAGCCCAACTATTTTTGTATATGATGGCTTCGAAGGCGGAATCGGAATCTCCGAAACTCTTTACACAAAAATAATCGAGTTATGGGAAAAAACCCTTCAATTAATCGAAAATTGTGAATGCAAAGATGGATGTCCCTCATGTATTTTCTCACCTAAATGTGGAAACGAAAACGAACCACTAGATAAAAAAGCAGCAAACTTAATTCTAAAACGACTATTAAATATCAACTCTTAAAGTCTATCTTCTATTTTGAGATGATAAAAGTGATTTTCTTTTCAAGATTGAACCATTCACTGAAGAAAAAGTGCATATTTAATAGATTAGAGGAATTCAATGTCAAAAATTAAAATTTATACAGATGGTGCTTCACGAGGTAATCTTGGTCCTTCTGCTTTTGCTTTTATTATTTTAGATGAATTTGGGCGAATTCTTAAAGAATATTCTGAATATGCAGGCATTGGAACAAATAATGAAACTGAATATAAAGCATTAATTTCGGCTTTAAGGGCAGCTAAACAATTTGGCAATAAAGTTGAGTGTTTCTCTGATAGTATGCTTATAGTAAATCAAATGAGAGGAACCTGGAGAATTAAGCATCCTAACATGAAACCTTTATGGAGAGAAGCAGCTGCATTAAAAGACACATTTCAAAGTATATCTTTTTCTCATGTTCCCAGAACAAATACTTACATTCAAAAGGTAGATGAATTAGCAAATCAGGCTCTTGATAAGGTAAATGAAAAACATTTTGAACAAATAGAAAAATCAAACAGAATTCAAACTAATTTTGTAAATAAAGAATTTACTGTCAAATCAAATAACGATGAAGGATTCAACGAAAAAGAAAGCCGAATTTATCCTGGATATATGACAGGCAGTGAATACGGCAGAGAAAGAAATCGATTAGATACTATGGTTAAAAGTTTTCTAAAATGGAATCCTAATAAGAAAGTAAGTGAAACAGAGAATTTCATCATAGAAATTGATACAAAAAATAAAAATATCTATCTTCAAGAAAAAAATATCGTTGCAGACTGCCCATTTAAAATATCAATAAAATTTAATGAAGTTAACGATCTTATAAAACAGCTACACAAAGCCATCAATGAATCTAATAATAATAAAATTGAATCAACTTAGTGGTCAGGTTAATCGAAAAGTGGGTTTAGAGAGATTTGAACCTAAAGCCGACGCTGAAAATACCCTCCCGCATTCCCCTTTTTTTAATAATTACGGAAGATATGTTGGTTTAATTTTCAGATAGTTACTTACTTTTCTCGCAATCAAATAGGCTGTTGGTATGGTGTACAGGGTAGTTGTAAAGTGATAGAGCACAAAACTGGGTACTAGGCCTATAATATATATCTCTGGAATAGAAACGCCTAAAGCCAAAGGTCAAGAGATGGTAAAAAACAAAAAAATCGTATATGGGCATAATTCCAGTTCGAATAATCGCCGCAAAACC
>JARRMB010000131.1:0-1960 GCA_037386325.1 Candidatus Bathyarchaeota archaeon | reverse complement strand
TTTTTTAAATATACTACTAGTTGAGGGTCTACTTCAACAGCAATTACTTTTTTACATTGTCTAGAAAGAAGCTGGGTTAAAAAACCAAATCCAGCTCCAACTTCCAAAACAATATCATCTTTATTCAATGAAGCATTTTCTATTAAAAGCTGCAAAATTTCTTGGCTTACTGTAAAATTTTGCCCTAAGCGTCTTTTTGGTGAAAAACCATAAAGACCCAAAAGGTACTTTAATTTTTTAAGAAGATTTACACTTTCCACTAGGGTGCTCTCGTAAAGAGTCTATATTTACTTTCTCCGGCAAGTTCCTCTAAAATTCTTCTTGTAATTAGCTTAGAAGGATTAGGCATATTTGCACGATTCTGCAAATCTTCCAAATTTTGAAAAGGTTTTCGATCTCTCTCGTCAATTATCTGCCACATATATTTTTTTCCAATACCAGGAATCAATTCAAGAGCATGCATCCTAGGGGTTATGGCTTGAGCTGTATTAAAGAAATTAACAAACCATTTTTCTCTATTAATAACTATTTTTTCTATTGTTCCTTCTAGTTCCATCTTAGCATTCGATGTTAAATCTTCATAATTTATTCGCCCAATTATGTAGGTAATTTTTCTCCTAGAATCTTTTCCAACATATACTCTATCAGAAGTATTAAGTACTATACCCTCTCTGGCTATTGCCTCAAGGAAAGTGAAGTATTCTTCTCCAACGACCTGAACTAAGGCACCTGCTCTATATCCTGGTCGACTTCCAGCTCTACCATGTGGAAGATAATCCAAAACATAAGCGTATTCTTCGTATCTCTTCTCGCTTTTTTCCAATCTATCCTCGCCCCGGAAAATGGTAATAATTAGTTGGAAATATATTCGAAAATGTCCTTATTCCTTTTTTCGATATTTATTCAAAAAAGCAAGAATTTTTTCTAGTTTTGAGGTTTCAATTATCTTACGACCACCAGCTAAGAATACCCTAATTTCTTGAATACTTTCAGGCATTGCGTTTATTATTTGTACAGCTTCTTCCTCATTTAATTCAAATTTTTCTCTAAGATCAGTCAAAAAGGTTTCAATTTTATTAGAATCTGTTTTGGTAAATTTTGTGGCATAATCAAGAGAACGTCTTTGTAATTGATCGAGTCTTTCCTCGCCTATACTTTCCAAAGCTTCTTTTACTTGTGGAACAGTAACGATGCGTTCTTTCAGTGCTTTTCGGGCCAATATTATACCCCCTTATGAGGTGTTATATGTTCTGGACGAATTATTATCTCCTTAATCGAATTACCTTGTGAAACATTAACTACGTAACTTTTTCCTCGCTTCTCTGATATAACACCAATTCTGCCATGAAATCTTCTATGAGGCATACCTTTGTGAACACTGGGGTCAAGTTTAACCACAACTTTCTCATTTGGTTCGTATTCCCGTAGTAGTTTACTGAGTCCTGTCTTTCCCCGTTCTCTTGGTTTCCTCTTAAGAAGGTAACGGGTTTTCCTACGGTAACCTTTAGCTTTTCTTCCCAACTTTGGATTCCTCCATAATAACATTTAAAACGTCTAACTCGAGGGGTTTTGCTTCAGCGTTGATAATAGAGGCTACGCTAGGGACGGTTCGTCCTTGATTGCCCGTTACCAACTCTTTAATATAAAGCCCTCCTTGACAACGTATTTTCATTTCAACGCGGTTAGGCGTCATCCTTGTTATATTCACCTCATATATGTACTTTTCTCGAATTAGATCAGCTCTTCTATGTAAAACACGCAATGGAGTTTGTTGATGAATGGTAGTCTTAGTCAACCTTTTAACTATACCCTTTATATCTTCATCAGTAACTTCTCTATCAAAATCTATAATAACTCTATATATTTTTGAAGAACCTTCAGCTTTTTTTAATGCTTTAATATCACCTTTACTACTAAAATGTAGATCTAAAACCTCGATTTTATCCTGTCCTTGTTTATT
>JARRMB010000130.1:0-2999 GCA_037386325.1 Candidatus Bathyarchaeota archaeon | reverse complement strand
CGAGATATTGTTGCTTCATCAATTTTTAGCATGTCAGATATTTCTGTTGCAGAATACGATCCTTCATCGATAAGCTCTAGGATGTCCTTTTCTATTTCACCCGGAGATCTCCTTGTTGATTCACCAATTTCATCCCCCAAATAATGCCATACGAGCTTGTCATCATTTTGATGATTAATCTTTAGAGTTTTTTCATCAAATTCTGCAACAAATCCTGATGATGTTTCATGTTTTAGAATTTTTTTAATTATTTTTGATAAGTTCTTATTTTTTAAATCAACTGCAAGATCAGTAATTTCTTTTAGAGTAATCGTATTTTTACCCGTACGCCAAAGATAGTATAAAGCCCATCTTGTTTTTCTATCATCGCTTCTTTCAATTTTTCTCAGTATGCTACAAAATTCATCAATTAAATCCCATTTAATATCAATGAGTAATGATTCATCGTTTTTTATCATCAGTGTTTTATCAAGGGTTTTACAGAAATCTTCAAGAAGTTTATTTTGAATAGTTTTTTTATTTGATATTGGTTTTTTTGGTTTAACTGATTTTGATCTTTCTAGAAATCTTTTGAGAAATTCCTCTTTATCCAAAGAATCTTCTTTACGCAAATCACTAGTCCCAAATTTTAGAGTTTCAAAAAAGTCAAGATCATTGGAAAGAATTGAATCAGGACGGAAAATTTTCAGACCAGTAAGAGCTGATTGAGAGAGACCCAAGGCAAATTTGATTGATTATTCAGGCCTATAAAGTCATCTATTTGACATTAGAAAGGCCAATATTATCCAGATTGTTTTTATCAAAACTTAATCAAAAAAATTCTTGATTATATACAAATTATTACTAACAGTTTTCATAATGAGCACTCAATGTCTTCAGACTGCAAGGCTACCTGAGCCAACAAAAATCCTGGTTGGAAGCACTCCAGTAAAAGAAAGGGAAAAACTTTTGATAAGGAATTCGTGGGAAGATCTCAGGGGTTTAACCTGGGTATTTCATGAGGATTGGAGTTAAATTCATGATATACGAAAGTGCCATGATGGCTTTTGATTATTTATCAAGTTGGATAAATAACAGACGTTATAGACTCAGAGTAAAACAGACCGAATTTGACCAAGAATTATTAGATGCTTACAAATAAAATATCTAATAATTTATTTTAAAAAATTCAAGTTAAATTATTTTTTAAATAGTAGTTATTTTTATTTCATCAAAAAGATTCTCAGCTTTTTTAATGATTTTCTTATCGTCTGCATCAGGTTCTGCAGCTATTAATACTAAATTTTCACCAATTGGGACACTAATGATTAGCTGGTTTTGTCTTCTTGATGCAATGTAATCAATTGGTCCTAATACATCATCCAATTCTTGTCTCATGTTATAATCGAGCTGCATCTGCATGTACACCATACGGACTTTTTCATCAGATAATAGGGGCGATATTCCTTTTCTGAACCCCCCAGCGACTAATCTTCCTAACTCGTTGATTACTCCCACATGTCTTACCTTATCTTCCTTAGACAAGGTCTCACATGCTTTTTCTAATCTTTTGATATCTTTAACTTTTAATAATGCCATATTGCCTCACAAAATTTTCCATAATTTAAAATGAACCTACCACCAATGATTCTCATGACAATCACATACACAACCATTGTCACATTTCATTCGTTTGCAATCTTCGCACGATTTCATTCTAAGATAGCTCATTTTTATAATCAAATGCCTGAAAGAGTCATTTAAAGACCATTAAAATTTACCACTGCTAAAATAAGATCAACTAGTTGACTTTATGAGAATTTTTTGCAATTTTCTGTTTCTTTAATAATTTACTATAATATCAATAAGTAAAAGTCCAAGATTTTGAAGAACGTCTAGAAAATTTATTCGGAGATGATTCAAGCATTAATGAAGAAAAGCACTACAGACAAAAGGAATTTCTCAGAAAACAGCGATATCAAAAAAGAGGCCAAAAATGAGATGTGTTAATTGTGGAAATCAAGGAAGCTGGAGAGATCCCACATGTAACAAATGTGATAAGCCGTTGCATCAAAAAAATTGTAAGGGAAAAGATCCTGATTGTAAATGCCATGAATTTAACGAACAGGCGTGGGCACAAAAAATATCAAACCAAAATTAATTACAAGTTTAAATCTAATTAGCATCCATGGTTTTTGTTATAGATATTTTCATAAACTTACATGAAAACAATTACTTTGGAATAAAGATTGAAGTACTCAAATCAAAAACATAGAATGGTCAATGAACGATAAGATTGGAATTATTGTAAATCGATTGGTATACGGCTTTACGTTTGCTTTTCTTTATCAAATTGTAATTGGCATTGCAACTTCTTTACTATCCATACCACTTACAGGAAACATTCAAGATTTAATATCAGGATTTGAAAATATTGAATCCCAACAAGGTCCATTATTTGTAGGATGGTGGATCATCTCCACAATAATTATCACTGCAATTTCACTACTAATAATTAGGTATAGAAAATATCTTTCACCTTACAAAGAAGAAGAAAACATCCATGTTCCACCAAAAATTACTGCTGTGACTGCAATCATTATTGGTGCAATAATGTCATTCTTGTTTTTCTTAATCGACTTGATTATTGGGGCAATAATAAAACCAGGCTCACAAACAGATGTACAAGCTATCTATCAGGCCGCCATGGCGGGAGATCTTCTTCCATTATTTGTGAGCCTTATCTTTTCAATAATCGCCGGATTCGTTATAATCGGAGTTGTGAGTAAAACATCCACTGTTTCAAAACTCACTGATGAATTTGGATTAAATGATTTTACACGTTTTTCTAAAATCATCAAAAAGAAAAAATCAGAACGCACAACTATCGCAGATACCATTGGACTCAGACCTGGAGAATTAATTCTAGTTGGAGAACAAAAGGTAGACCATACAAAAATTGAATTATTTGAATATGATGAAAAAAATATTATTGAAAATAAAAATGCGACAATTGAAGA
>JARRMB010000129.1:0-2047 GCA_037386325.1 Candidatus Bathyarchaeota archaeon | reverse complement strand
CACATGGAGCCCAGAGAAAATGAAGAGATTAGAAATGTTGAACAGGTCTCAGAGCATTTACTCTGAAAAATAGTGAACAAAATGCGGTTAAGAAAAAATAATGGAAAATTTATGTGCATTGCATAATAGTTGGAGATAAGCTGGTTTATTGGATGTTTGGAGTTGGCAATTACAAGGACGATTACTGGGAGCCCGTTTTTTTCTGGGAACACTGATAGGCTTTCAAAGAGGAATATATTTGCTTTTTTCTTTATTATAAATTATTGTAATCATAAGGAGTTAAAGAATATGTTTAGAAAAGAAATCACTGGCCTGCCAAAGATGCACATAAGAATGCCAAATGCAAATGTAGTGATGTATGGTGTATTTGAAACTACTGTTTCGAAAGATGATTTAGAAAAAACAGTTCTTTTTTTATCTGATAAACACAAACTTTTGAATTGCCATATTGAAACTGACAAGGAAAACAAAGTGTGGTATGTAATTGATAAAAAATTATTACCTGAAGTTAATACGCCCAAATCCAAAAACATAAACGAGATACTCATAAATGAACTTAAACATCGTTTTGATTTTGAAAATGGCCCCTTAATCAGATTTACCCTGCTAAACCAAACAGAAACAACCCTGATAATAAACTGTCATCATGCAATTTGCGATGGAATGTCTCTTGTGTATCTTTTTAAAGATATTATGAGAATTTTATCTGGAAAGAACATTAAGATAGAACAAAAAATGCCTGTTTTTCTTGAACCCGAAAATATTCCGCAAAGGGTGGGCACTCCAATTTCCAGATTTTTCATTAGCTTAATCAATAAAAAGTGGAGTAAGGAGCCTATTAGTTTTTCAAATCAATTATATCAGGAATTGCATACTGATTTTTGGAAGGAATGTAAACCTCAAATTATCTCTTTTAAATTCTCAAAAGAAGAAACAGCAAATATTGTTTCGCAATGCAAACAGAATAATGTTTCAGTTAATTCAGGACTGGTTACTGCCTTCTTATATGCAGAAAAACAACTGTTTGGGCAAAAAGACTATTCAAGCAAAGTTATAGTTACCGATAATCTAAGAACTCATCTTAAAAATCAGCCCGGTGAAAGTATGGGTTTTTTTATTTCGACTTTGAGGCCCGATCTGGAATACAGCGAGAAAAAAACTTTCTGGGAAAACGCACAAATATTCCATAAAAAGATTAAGCGACTTTTAGAAAAAGATCTTTTTAAACGTCAACTGATCGGTCTGTTTACTCCAATATTTTTGGATGTAATGATGCTAAATCATTTCGGGCAGAGAGAGGATAAGCTGGCTAAAAAAATGATAAAGACAGCGGGAATGAATAAATTAAATTCAACATTTACTATTGCAAATTTAGGACGAATAGAAATGGCTGATAATTTAGAGAAGCCTAAAATAAAAACATTATTCGGTCCAATGGCGGTTTCTAACGCAATGGAGAAATATATAAGCGTTCTAACAATCAACAATGAACTCCATTTTTCAATATGCTTTAATGAAAACATTGTGAATCAAGAATCAATCCTTAAAATAACAAAATTAATACCACAGATATTTGATGATAGTCCAAGATAATTGTACTTACTATGCATTGCCGTATTTGAAGGAAACTCGTGGAAGGTTCGTAGGAGTTTCAAGTATTGCTGGCAAATGCCCAACTGCAAGAGCCAGTGGATATCCTTCTAGCAAGGCTGCCGTGACCGGTTTTTACAACAGCCTGCGGCAAGAGCTAGCTGGTAGTGGAGTGTCCGTGACCGGGATTTACCCAAAAGTCGAGGAAAGAAGACTAAAACTCTTCATTAGTAAGAACAATAAAAACAGCACTCCTGCCGATCACTGAAGCGATTCAGACTCAATGCGCCAGGTTGTGGATGTCCTGGCGGCTGATACCAGCAATGTGATCTCCAATGGCACTATCACAAACGAAACTACCCTACGCGAGAATCCTGATCTGATTAGGCGCATGGTGAGCGTTTCCCTGCGCAAGATCCAATACACGATGGAACATCCCTATGTAGCTTTTGAGATC
>JARRMB010000128.1:0-2054 GCA_037386325.1 Candidatus Bathyarchaeota archaeon | reverse complement strand
GGGATACGCGGAGGAACAGGAGCCGCACCTAGAATTACACGAGACAATGTAGGTATACCAATTGAAATGGCTCTTGCTGCAGTTGATCAGAGATTACGAGATGAAGGCATTCGACACAAAGCATCAGTTATCGCGGCAGGTGGAATAAAAAGTAGCGCTGACGTTCTAAAAGCAATTGCATTAGGAGCTGATGCATGTTATATTGCAACTGCAGCTCTGGTTTCTTTAGGCTGTACTGTTTGTCAAAAATGCTACACCGGTAAATGTCCTTGGGGAATAGCAACAACCGATCTATGGTTAACAAAGAGAATTAATCCCGATCTTGGAGCAAAAAGACTAGTAGGTCTTCTACGAGGATGGAGCCTAGAAATTATGGAAATGATGGGAGGAATGGGAATAAATGCCATTGAAAGTGTACGAGGAAACCGTTTGGTTCTCAGAGGAGTAGGTTTGACTGATAAAGAATTGAAAATTTTAGGAGTTCGAATGGTAGGAGAATAAAAAGATGATACAAGAAGAAATAATAAACAATAAATCAGAAAATTTGATTATAACCAAGAATTTAGCCAAGATTGATGCCACTGGGTTGTACTATAGGGATCTCAACTCTTTACTTAGGAGTCTGGATGGAAATGGTCTTGAAACAATAGAAATCCATAACGTTTATGGTCAACGTTATATCGGCACCGACCTTGACGACCATTTAAACATAGACATTTATGGAACACCAGGCAACGACCTAGGAGCATTTATGAGCGGACCAAAAATCACTGTTCACGGAAATGTTCAAGACGCATGTGGAAACACAATGGATCATGGTAAAATAATTGTTCACGGACGAGCTGGTGACTTAGTTGGTCACTCGATGCGAGGAGGTAAAATTTTCATTCGAGATGATGCAGGATACCGCGTAGGAATTCATATGAAAGAATATCTTGGCAAACGACCAGCGATAGTTATTGGTGGAACAGCCCAAGATTTTCTAGGAGAATATATGGCTGGAGGCGTATTAGCAGTGTTAGGTTTAAATGTGAAAGATCAACAACATAACGCCCATTTCGTTGGGACAGGAATGCATGGAGGAACAATGTACATTAGAGGAGAAGTTCGCCATTTAGGAGAAGAGGTAGCAATTGTAGACTTTACAGAGGAAGATCATAGAGTTTTAGGAAGTCTAGTTGATGAATATTGTAGCTATTTTGATTTAGATGCTGAAAAAATCTTGGATGATAAATTCAATAAACTTATTCCAGTTTCGTCTCGTCCTTACGGAAACTTATATGCATATTAAAATTCACAATTTACTTTTTCTTTTTTCAGTTAAGCCAACTTGGTCTGCCTTTAATATACTCTGTTAGAAATCTAGCAAATTTAGGTTTTTTAGAATAAAAACTTAAAACTTCTTCGTTCACAAAAATTTTTGAAGAATCAATAGATTCGAGAACAATATCAGCTAAACCTATTCCATTTCTATCGTTTAGTAATTTTTCTTTAAGTAAATCTATCACATCAGTAAATTCCCTTTTTAAATCAACTACCCAACGCCCATTTTCTAAACGGGGTCCAGAAATGATAGAATCAGATCCCAGATATTTCAGTAAGAACTTTTCACATTCTTCAATCTTCGGTAATGGAGGACCTAAATGATATTTAATATTTGAAAGAAAACGATTTTCTAACTCAAAAACAAACATGTGACTTTTAATTTCATCACTCCATACAACGCTATTCAAAATTTTAAAATCGTTTTGCTCGATAATTTTTTGTAATGACCTGAGAGATCTATATAACTGTCCCCACAGAACATCAGGTACTGGTTCCATTTGCTCAAAGCCAACGAAAACCATTGCAGAACCTCGAATATTGATTCTTTTAACTAATTCTTCCCCGCCAAAGGCTTTAATTTCATGAGGATAAAAGAATTTAACATCTGGCTTTTTCAAGAATGCTCTTGAGGCAGCAACAAACTCATCGAATCTTTCTTTTCGAACCGCAGCAGCAACATTTCTTCCTTTATCTATTGGATCGATAACAATAATTTCCTCTACAAACTT
>JARRMB010000127.1:0-2061 GCA_037386325.1 Candidatus Bathyarchaeota archaeon | reverse complement strand
ACTTCAAATATTATAATCGTTAAAGCACTACTTTTTGCTGGACCTTTCGAACATTTAGGAATCTTACTTGGTCCCGTTGTACCAATTATAGTACCGTGGGAAGGGCCTCTAGATATAAATGGAATATATTTTAGTTTTCCATATGTTCAAGATGTAATAAAATACTCAGGTGAAAATTTTGCTACTATTACTGCTTTAACCTTTTTGATTTTAGTAATCGGTGGATCTTTCTTTATAAGGCGCATGTGGTGTCGTTTTTGCCCAACAGGAGCCTCAATAGCTGTATTAAATAAATTAAAAGGTTTCAAATGGACTCCAGCGCTACATATTAACAAAAACGAAACAAAATGCACAAAATGTGGAATTTGTAAAAGAGTGTGCCCATTACAAGTTACAGAAATCTACGAACAAAAAGGAGGAAAAATAATGACATCAATGTGTATGTTGTGCTCACGATGTGTTGAAATGTGTCCCTATGAAGATTGTTTAAGAATAAAGTTGGGTAATAAAACAATTTTCAAATCTCGAAACTGGTTGGAACCTTCGGAAGTTGATTAATAAAATAATGTTGTTTTTGGACGAATTAAAAAAGCGAAATATTGAATTATCCATCAAGTAATAAGAAAAGTTAAGTTAATGTTCCATCTGAGTTGAATTGATCATGGCTTCTCAATCGAAAAAACTTAAAATATTTTTGTTAGCTGATTTGGTGCTTTTAGCTGCTGTAATTCCGGGTTATTTCTATATTGATTCTCAGATTTCAAAACCAGCTGAATTTCAGTTATCAGACTTAATTCTTGACTCTGATTGGATACAAGTCGGAGACCCAATCTATGTATCAGTTACAGTAACTAACATCGGTGACCAGAGCGGTAACCGTTCAGTAATATTGACAATTGATGACATTCCTAAAGAAACTAAAACAGTTCAACTAGAGGGTGGAGAAACATCAACACTAACATTTATGGCAACAGAAGCAATTGAAGGAAATCACACAGTTATTATTGAAGATTTGGCAGCCAACTTCATGGTGTCTCAAGAAGCCCCAATCAGAAAAGCAGAACTTAGATTAACTAATCTAGTAACTAGCCGAAAAGAAACTCAAATTGGAGATCCAATTACTGTTTCAGTCACTGCCACAAACATAGGTGATGAAACAGGAGAATTTTCAGTGGAACTTTTCATAAACAACATTAAAAGAGAAACAAAAACAATTCAATTAAACGGCGATGAAACTAAATCTGTACAATATGAAGTTGTAGAAAACACAGAAGGTAATTACGAAGTCAAAATAGGAACATTAAGTACATCATTTAAAGTTACATCTGAAGCACAAACAGCCAAACCCGCTGAATTCAAATTATCCAATTTGAATATCAATCCCTCTTCTGTTTTATCGGGAGAATCGGTTACAATCTCTGTTAAGGTAACAAACATTGGAGAAGAAACAGGTTCCTACACCGTTAACTTAGAAATTGATGGAAATATAAGAGATACAAAAACAATCACTGTAGGGGGTCAAGCATTTGTAGATTTTGAATTTAAGATTACAGAATCAACTTCAGGTTCACATAATGTCAAAATAGGAGATATGACAGACTCTTTTAATGTCGAAGATTTGGTTCCTGCATCACCTAACACAAAATTGTATGGATTAGCTGTAAGTCCTTACGAAGTTTGGGGAGGAGAAACAGTGAATATACGAGCCAAAGCTGATAATTTAGCAAACGAGGTAGCTACACTTCACGTAAGGTTTGTTATAAAACATAATGATGTAGCAATTGAAACAGTTACAAAAACATATACAATGCAACCAGGTGAAACTGAAGTCATTGTTGAGTACTCAGTTACAGCTGAGGAAGGACCCTCAGAGATAAAGGTAGAAGGGTATAGAGTTGAGTTAACCAATTTAGGGAATCAAAACAATACTTTAGTTGGATATTTCCAGATAGCTACTGATGGTTATCATACAATCTCAATAAATCGGTCTGGAGGGGGATCTACACCGATGATATTTACTTTTGATGGTGAAACACTTGAATCACCTTGGTCTGCCCTTTT
>JARRMB010000126.1:0-2074 GCA_037386325.1 Candidatus Bathyarchaeota archaeon | reverse complement strand
GTTTCAAGAAAAGACTCTTTTTCCTCCTCAAACTTTTCTTTCCAGGACTTAAACTCCTGAACACGTTCATCAGCTTCTTTGCGCTTTTCAAATCTAAAATAAAGCCAAACAATAACACCTATCAACAAAGATATAGGCAAACCAACAGACAATGTTCCAGACAAAAAGGAAACGAAAGCAAAAAGAAAGAAAGCAGCAAATCCATATGATTCTGCTTCAACACTTTTGTAAGTCTTCAATTTAGGCATCCAAGAACTCATCTGATCCATTAACGTCAAAATCTTTTCAATAACATTAATTTCCTCAGTTCTGTTTTCTCTAATCGCTTTCTCAAGTTCTTCAACCTTATTTTTATGTACTACAAAGGGGTTGACATACGATTTTTTGGCAAAATAATAGGCTACAAAACCTACAATAAGACATAAAATTGGTATCGAAATAACTACTACTCTAGAAAAAGTATAATATGATTCAGGGGGAATATAGGTGCCTCCAGTCGGCATCGGAAACAAATAATTAAGCAAAAGAGGCACTCCGAGCGCTCCCCAGAAAATAAGCACAAGTCCTCCTGCAAGGATTCCAGTGTAACGGGCATCGCTTCGTTTGATAGCAATAAAAACATCATCAATACGTTTTATGCCTATGAAAATTTCAGAAAACGACAATAATATATTATTTCTTTTGTCGAGTGTCCTTGAATTTTCGGTCATTATGATTCTCGCTGAAAGAAATTTAAATTTAGAACATAAATGCCTTCCTCACCCTCGATACGTATCCGCAGTTCTTGGATCAAAAAAATAAACAGACCCATCCACCATTGGTTGCTTCTAATTGCTTTATTCTTAGGAGAAGGTCTACTTTTACGCCAAAAAAGCAAATAAAAAATAATTAATTAATTTAACATTTGACTTCTAAATAACTTGATTCAGTTTTTGGATCTTTGTAGTGTTGTCTTATTATTAGTTCTATATAGCTTGATCTTGATAGTCCATTGTTTTGGCATTCAGTTGTTATTTGTTTTATGAGTTTTTTTGTGAGAGTTATAGAAATTTTGTCTTTATTCATCAACTTTCAATAGTAAATAGCTGTTTTTTAGTTATTATTACTTACTGCTACTTTGTAGCAGCAGCCTTTTTCTGTTTAGAGCCCAAATTTTGTTTAGAATACTATTTAGGTGCTAAATTGACAGCAAAAACGAACATTAGCAGCTTTGATGATCCAAGAGGAATCGTTGGAGGTACGGCGCAGGTTACGTTTGGTAGTCCGTTAAGTATGGATCAGATTGTTTTTGCTGCATTTCGGGAACCTGTTGCTAAGCGGGTTGTTGTTGATGTTGCCTTTGATATTTTGGCTAAGGGTTTTAAAGTTGAAGAAGAAGCAGAAGAATCGAATCCTGAGTGGAGCAGACAGGTAAGCAAAGTCTTAGACGAACTAGATACTAAAGAAAAACTTCGAGAATTGGTTATTTTTGAACGGTTGTATGGTTGGGCTGCTCTTGGACTATCATTCATAGATTACGGTGAAGACCAAAGCAAAGCTGTTTTTAATCCTAGAAAGATATCTTCTTTGACAGTTTTTAGTGACCACAACTGCACAATTCAGTCTAGTGATGAAGAGAAGAATGTTGAAAATGAACGAGCTGGTCTTCCTAATTTTTACTCTGTTAGGGTTGGTTCTGAGCAAAAGAAGATTCATTGGAGTCGGATGATTCATTTTGCTTCTCGAAAGATGGGGCATCCATGGAGAGGAGTACCAGCCCTTGCCGTTCTTTACAGCGACTTAACAGCTTACCGTAATGCTCGAGAACAGATTGTTCATACCATTAAGACTCATGCAGGTGGCTTTGCCGACATTACGTTGAAGGGAAAGAAGAGTCAAAGTCAGCTTGAAAAGTTTGAGCAAGACAATAACTTATCTAACTTGGATTCTAGAACACGGTTTGTTCATGACAATAATAGTAGAATTGATTGGATAGGCGCTAAAGGCAGGGCATTGGATCCGGGTCCTTATGTTGATGTTAGCCTTGAAAGTCTAAGCTGTGGAAGCCGAATACCTGTTTCTCATCTAAAGGGAG
>JARRMB010000125.1:0-2737 GCA_037386325.1 Candidatus Bathyarchaeota archaeon | reverse complement strand
TTAAATTAGGAATTGATGGCTAAAATAAAACTAAAGTTTGGTGAAAACGAAATTGAGGTTGATTCTAGAGATTTCTACGTTGATAATCAAACTTTAGGTGAAGTTATTGAAAATTTAGCAAAACTGATGGAAGAAAATCAAACCAAACCCATTTATGAAAAACCAATTATTAACGAAGTTCCTAAAGAACCAGCTTTTGATAGTTTGAATTCTTTAGAAGATGTTGAAATTTTTGAACCCGAATTCAATGAACCAAAACCTATTTCAGCGGATGAAATTAAAGATAAACTCAAAATTTTAGAAAAAAACTCATTCTTCAATGCTCCAAGAACTGTAACAGAAACAGTGCAACAATTACGAGAATATGGCTGGGTAGCCAGTCCTTTAGATGTATCTAAAACTTTGGTAAATATGGCATCTAATAGAGAGATATCAAAAAATTCTACCGAGAATAGAACACATTATTTTATTCAAGAAGCACTTCTTATCAACTAATCATATAGTTACATTTTTCACAAGAATCAAAAATTTCACCTTCTAAATGATCAAAATGGGTTTTACAATTATTGCATGTATGATGCATGTCAAAGTACCCATCTTCTTCAATTGATCCTACTTGATTGGATTCTAATTTTGTACTTCCACATTTAATACAATGATAGTTGTTACACATATAGAAATTATTGGGTAAAAAACGAGAAATCCCACTTGAAATAGATGATCATTTTAAACTGTATGGGAAAGAACCTTGGGAAGTAGAATACGGAGAAAAATGCCCCGTATGCAATATTAGAATTGATGAATATGGATTTTGTTCATGTGGTTCAAGCGGAGATTAAATTTTATTCTTTTTCCGTTTAGCCAAAAATACCGCCACAATTATTCCGATAATTACAATCACTCCTACATACACATAAGGCAAGTAATCGATCTGTGAAATTGAACTAACATCTGGTATTATTGTTCCAGTTATGGAAACAGTCCCTGAATTTTCTGGCCTCATGGTTATCCAAACATGTGTTCCATTATTGATGTAATCTTGAAAAATTATTTTGTCTTCATCCAAAAATACTTCATATGGTGGAGCCAAAAAATTTACGGGAATCCTTATGGTTACAAACTTGTTTTCCCCAATTACATCAAAATTCAATCCGTTTTGTTCTTGGTTTACTCCAAATTTATCAACTTCAGCAAAAGTTCTAAATTCAAATGGATATTCATCATCATTAGTCTTTATTTTTTCAGATATTTTTGGTTCCTTTAAGGAATACTCTAACATCATTTTACAACCATGACACATTATTCCTTTTTTATCACCTAACATAACCGGCTTGTTATTTACATAAACCAAATCTGCTTCTTCTGGCAGAAGAAACGATGTACTTTGCAGGTAAAGAAAATCCAAAGTCCAAAGATTTTCTTTCATAACCAATTCATCAATTAGATCATATTTTACAATCATATCTTCTTTTGATGGAAATATCATTAAACCTTCCATATCCCCCACAATTCCATATTGGATTTCTTCTCCCTCTTCGTCCATTACAACAAGATTATCTTTTTTACCATCAAGTAGAGCTAATTGATGGGGTTCATTCTGACCTGCAACCACATGTGTTACTTCAACTTCACCCAAAGAATTAATTTTAACTTCAATTGATCTTTGTTTTGAGTCATCCAAAATTTGGGCGTTAGCTGAAGGAAGAATAATTAAAACTGAAAAAATTATTGAAAATACAAGTACTGAATAATTCATCTATTCCACTGTTACACGAAGCATTTTTGCCTCTTCCAAAGGACAATCGTTACTGTCTCTTTGTAAATTAACTATCTTATCTGCAACATCCATTCCTTCCACCACCTCCCCAAATACAGTGTATTGTCGGTCCAAAAATGTAGAATCATTTGTTACAATAAAAAACTGTGAACCAGCACTATCTGGATCTTGTGCTCTGGCCATAGAAACAATTCCCCTCAAATGAGATCTAGAATTGAATTCTGCCTTTACGTTATAACCAGGACCACCCATACCCCAAGAACTCCTATCTCCACTTTTTGTATTAGGATCTCCTCCTTGAATCATAAATCCTGGAATAACCCTGTGGAAAAGAGTTCCGTCATAAAATCCATCTTTTGCTAATTTTTCGAAATTTCTTACTGTTTCAGGAGCCAATTCTGGAAGTAACTTAAAAGAAATTTTTCCAAAATTTGTATCAATTATAATATTACTCAATATCCAAGTTTTGCAGTATTACCATAAGAGTCTTTTGTGCAAAAATTTTTAAAAATTATTAAAGATGATAATTTTAAAATGAAAATTTTTCAAATGTTAATCCGCAATTCGTTAATAAAATTATAGGTTTTAACTTCAGAAAAATTAACTAAGAAATTTTCTAAAGTCGTAAATAATTGAATTTTGATAAATTTCAAAAAATTCAATTGGGAAAGTTATAGTGTTATATAGAACAAATAAAATTAAAATTCGTTGAATCGTACAAATCAGAGCACGATCATTAAAGAAGCAATTAATTCTTATCTCGACAAGGGAGTTACCGACAAACAAGACATCTATACCAAAGTAGTAGATGAACTTGGAGTTCCTCGACCAACTGTCAGAAGAGTAGCAAGGGACCTTCGAAATGAATTACTAAATAAAATCCAGATCTTGCAATCTGACATGACTAAAACCACTCCTGAAGAAGACCAATAAACTTGGCTCCTTTTTCTTTTTGATTAA
>JARRMB010000124.1:0-2127 GCA_037386325.1 Candidatus Bathyarchaeota archaeon | reverse complement strand
TTGCTTGATTTTTGCGAAAGACCAAAAGAACGAAAAAAAGAGAAGCAGAAGCCATCAACTTCAACATCACAACCTTCGATATCCAGAGATAACTCTGAACAGAATTTTCAAACAACCGAAAAGAAAATTGCGTATTCAGATTATCCTCAAGATTTGCCTCCTTCATATCTTGTATCTGTTTTTTATGATGGAAAAAAACAACTTGCCACAGTTAAACTATATGAGCCCATATCACAAAAGATCTACTTTTGGGATGATAACACAGGACATAAACCCTATCTTCTTACTGGTCTTCCTCCTAATGAGCTTAAGAAGTTAAATCGGGTAACTGGACATTCTGGTTTTGACCACTTCGAAGTTGTGAAAAAGTTTGATCCTCTTTTAGACACACAGGTTACTGTAACAAAAGTAGTTGCAAAAGATCCTCTGGCAATAGGTGGCCGTTCAACTGGTAGTATGAGAGATATAATACCTGAAGATTATCAAAAATTAACTGGGATTCAAGAACCCCCAAAAGTCTGGGAATCATATATACGATATTATCAATCCTACATTTACGACAATAATTTAACAACTGGTATGTTGTATAAAATCAAAAAAGGAAATTTAATAGCTGTACAACCTAAGTTATCAAAAAGTAATATAGAACAGATACTTCAACTCTTCGCTGATGTCGGGAAAGAGTTTCTTGAAAGTGTAGAAAATTGGGCACGACTATTAGAGTCTCCTGCTCCAGAATTCCTTAGAGTAGGCCTAGATATTGAAGTAAGTTCTTCTATTGCTACACGTGTTCCTGATCCACAAGAAGCTGCGCACCCTGTTGTTTCCGTAGCCTTATACGGTTCAGATCAGAAAAAACAAGTTTTTGTTTTAAAAAGAGATGGAATAGAGAAAGGTGAAAAGAAATTATCATGTGATACTATCATCAAATATTTTGATTCTGAAAAGACGCTACTTAAGAGTGTCTTTGAAGCTCTTCGTGAGTATCCCTTTGTTTTAACATTTAATGGTGACGATTTCGATCTACCTTATCTTTATAATCGAGCAAAAAACCATTTTGGTTTTGAGCGAAATCAAATTCCAATCGAAGTTGGAAGGAGAGTTTGTGCTGTAAGCCATGGGATTCATATTGATCTCTACAAATTTTTCTTCAATAGGTCGATCCAAATTTATGCTTTTGGAAATAAATATAGAGACATAACCTTAAATGAAATCGGAACTGCGTTACTTGATTTACCAAAAATAGATTTTGAAAAGTCAATATCGGAGTTAACTTACTCTGAGCTAGTAAAATATAATCTTCGAGATTCTGAAATTACATTGAATTTGACCACGTTTAATGACAATTTAGTAATGAAATTAGCTCTCGCAATTTGCAGAATTTCTCATATGCCTATGGAAGATGTAACTCGTCAAGGGGTTTCTCGTTGGATACGTAATTTTCTTTATTTTGAACATAGACAACGGGGCATGTTAATTCCGAACGCTGAGGACATTCTTTCACTTAAAGGGGGAACATCCACCAAGGCTATAATCAAAGGAAAAAAGTATAAAGGTGCAATAGTTGTCGATCCCACTCCTGGAGTACATTTTAACGTTGCAGTAATGGATTTTGCGAGTCTATATCCATCAATTATTAAAGTTTACAATTTAGGTTATCAGACTTTACTTTGTAATCATGAAGAATGTAAATCTAACAAAGTTCCAGAAACAGATCATTGGATATGCACCCGAAATAAAGCACTAGAAAGTCTTCTTATAGGGTCACTTAGAGATCTTAGAGTTAAATGGTATAAGAAGAAAGCTAAGGACAAGACTTTATCAAAAGATTTACGAAGTTGGTATAATGTAATACCTGCTGCTCTTAAGGTCATATTGAATGCGAGTTATGGGGTTTTTGGTTCTCCAGCTTTTGGTTTATATTGTCCACCAGTTGCTGAGGCAACCGCGGCGATTGGGCGTCATGTTATAACACAGACAATTGAAAAAGCTAGATCTCTTAATATTGATGTTCTTTACGGGGATACCGATAGTCTTTTTCTAAAGAATCCCAACGTCGAACAAATAAAGTCTGATAACCTAAATTGTAAACTTTAATAATTGATGGATATAGACTCGCAAAATCCA
>JARRMB010000123.1:0-2849 GCA_037386325.1 Candidatus Bathyarchaeota archaeon | reverse complement strand
TATCGCCTCTGCTTCATATGTATCGTCAGCATCTATTATCACTACTATGTTCCCTTTAGCATGATCGATACCAGTCTTGATTGCTCTTCCATATCCCACTCTCGGTTCAGCTACGAATTCAGCATTTTCCTCTTTAACTATCTCTTTTGTCCCATCATTTGAGTGGCCATCAACAACTATTATCTCAGTATTGTAACTCGAAGAATTCTTGAGGTCTTTTATTACATTTCGAATGGTTTTTCCTTCTTTGAAAGCTGGTATGACCACAGAAACAACAGGTTTTTTGTCAATCAACTTAATTAACTCTGAAATTTTTTGATATTTTACTTGAAGACATAATGATCTTTATATAAATTAGTTTCTGTACTTTAATCTCTAAAATTTTATGTGATTGTAATAATCTTTAAAATATTCTTTTCTCAAAAATTATTTCATATATTTAAAAAGACAATTATCCTGCAATCTTTTTGAGAATATTTATTCTACTTTTTAGAATGAATTTAAACAAAACATCTAAATTTAGCAGACAAAATTATCGTAGACATATGTCCACTAAACAATTATCTGAAGTTCGCATTGGTTTAGAAGTTCACGTTCAACTAACTAGTTTGAAAACTAAGCTCTTCTGCAGTTGTTCATCTGATTATAAAGGTAAAGATCCTAATTCTTTGACATGTCCAGTTTGTCTTGGTTTGCTTTAGAATACGCAGTTATGGCCGCTTTAGCTTTGAATTGCAAAATTTCAGATTGTATGTTTTTCTTTAGAAAAAATTATTACTATCCTGATCTGCCAAAAAATTTCCAGATTTCCCAGTACGATCAGGCTGGGGGAGTTCCATTGGCTGTAAATGGTAATTTGCAAATTGATGTTGAAAAAGTGGAAAAAAATATTCGAATTGGTAGAGTTCACCTTGAAGAAGATCCAGGTCGGCTTGTTCATCAGGGTGCTATTGACACCTCTCCTTATACTCTTGTTGATTATAATCGTTCAGGAATAACACTTCTAGAAGTTGTCACAGAACCTGATCTTAGCTCTCCCAAAGAAGCGAGAGTTTTCCTTCAGAAATTGAGATCAATATTTGAACATCTAGGTATTTTTTCTGGTAAATTAGAAGGTTCAATGAGATGTGATGCAAATATTTCTTTAATTGGTGGTACAAGAGTTGAAGTGAAAAACATTTCTTCCTTCAAAGAAGTCGAACGAGCTTTAAGTTTTGAAATTATGAGACAAAAAAACTTGGCTAAAAAAGATCTTGCTATAAAGCATGAAACTAGGCATTGGGATGAAACTCGTCGAGTAACAATTTCTTTGCGTTTGAAAGAGGAAGAACATGATTATCGTTATTTTCCAGAACCTGATCTTGTTCCAATAATTATAAAAGAAGATTTCATTGAAAAAGTGAAAGCTAAAATGCCTGAATTGCCAGAATCTAGGATTGATCGATTTGTAGATGTCTATAATTTACCAAAATATGATGCTGAGGTCCTAGTTAGTGAAAAAGAATTAGCAGATTTTTTTGAAAAAAGTGTGAAGTTGTATAATTATCCCAAAGAAATTAGCAACTGGATGATGTGTGATCTCCTTCGTAATCTTTATGAAAATAATCTAGAACTTTCTGAGTCTAAGATAACTCCTGAAAATTTGGTTGAAATGATCAAATTGATAAAAAATGGGGTAATAAGTGGGAAAATTGGTAAAAAAATTCTACCAGAAATTGTATTGAAAGGAAATAGAGCTTCCCAGATTATTGAAGAGAAGGGTTTAGTGAAGATTTCTTCTCCAAAAGTTCTTCAAGATGCTTTGGATAAGGTTTTTGATGATAATCCAAAATGTGTTGAAGATGCAATAAATGACGAAAATGCAGTTAACTTTTTAGTAGGACAGCTAATGAAAGCAACAAAAGGAAAAGCTGACCCCTTAATAGCTAATAGATTGATTCATGAAAAATTAGAATCAATACGAACAAAAAACTGACATATTCAATATTTTATGTGAATATTTATGAAAAAGAGTAATTATATAGTGATCATAATCATTTTAATTATTCTTTTTTCTGGAGTATCTATACTATTATTACTATTTGACAATCCAACAAATGTTGAACCAATTCAATACACCTTTAAAATCGAAAAAATCTATGATCATGATCAAAATGCCTTTACACAAGGTTTAATTTTTAATGACGGGGTCTTATTTGAAAGCACAGGATTATATGGACATTCTTCATTGCGTCGGGTAGATCTTGAGACAGGTAATATTCTACAACTTCAGGAATTATCTGACGAATTTTTTGGGGAAGGTATCACAATTTTTGAAGACAAAATAATTCAACTAACCTGGAAAAATAAAATCGGATTTGTTTACAATAAAGATTCTTTTCAACTGCTACAAGAATTTGAATATTCTACAGATGGTTGGGGAATTACACATGATGACACTAGTTTAATAATGAGTAATGGCTCCTCCGTTTTATTTTTCTTAGATCCAGAAACTTTCACCATTTTTGATCAAATTGAAGTTTATGATTTGGGTCCTGTAAAAAATCTTAATGAGTTGGAATATATTGAGGGCAAAATTTACGCTAATATCTGGTTAGAAAAGAAAATTGCCATAATCGATCCTTTAACTGGCAAGGTTACTGGATGGATAAACCTTGAAAATATTGATCCTTCAGGTATTCAATATAGTCGAGGTGTACTCAATGGTATTGCTTATGATTCAAAAGAAAATAGACTTTTTGTAACTGGAAAAAATTGGTCAAAACTTTTTGAAATAAGTTTGATTCCTCAGTAAAGATTTTGTTTTTAAATCTTCTTTAGCTTTCAAATTTATGAAGTTTCTTTTGGAT
>JARRMB010000122.1:0-3873 GCA_037386325.1 Candidatus Bathyarchaeota archaeon | reverse complement strand
TCAAGTCTATGGGAAAAAGAGAATGTGATTATGGTTGGAAATCCAGCTGTTATTTCCTTGAATGGAGTTAAAGTGTTAATGTTTCATGGGCAAAGTATTGATGATATTGTAAAAACTACGCCTGGATTGAGTTATGATAGCCCTACAAATGTAATGAAGCATTTACTTCGTGCAAGGCATCTTAGCCCTATTTATGGAAGTCAAACTCCTATTGCACCTGAGTTGGAGGATTTGATGGTGATTGATGAAATTCCTGATATTTTTCATGTGGGGCATGTTCATAGAGCTCAATTGGATATGTACAAGGGTATTCTTTTGATAAATTCAGGATCCTGGCAAAATCAGACGCCTTTTCAGGCAAGTGTTGGAATGACCCCAAATCCAGGAATTGCGTTGATGGTTAATTTGAAAACATTCCAAGTCCTACATCAAAATTATAATTCAAAATTAGATAATATCTTGCAAAGTTAAATCATCCTTGAATGTCTTTTTTATCATTTCAGAAGAAATTGTGAGTTTGTATTTTTTTGTTCTTCCATGAATTCCTTGATGAATCAACCTGCCGGTAATAATTCCCGATAATTCTATTTCACTTAGCATTTGGGTTACTCTTCTTTGAGTAAGTTCATCCCTTCCCACCGTTTTGCATAATGCCTTGTAAGATGAGTAGATTTCTCCGGTTGATTGTCCTCCTGCCTTCATAATTGCCAAAATTACTAATTTTTCATGAAGAGGGTAAGATTTCAGTGAGGTTTCCTCTTTATTTTCTTCTATTTTTTGAGATGCTTCACGTACGTGTTCTTTTGTTACTTGGTCAGATTGCTGTCTTTCGGCAATTTCCCCTGCAACTCGAATCAAATCTATGGCTCTCCTAGCGTCACCATGTTCACCTCCAGCAAGGGCTGCACACAGGTTTAAGGCTGGTTCTTGGACTGTATTAGGTAAGAAAGCCTGATTAATTCTCTCTTCTAGAATTTTTTTGATTTGTTCAACACTATAATTTGTAAATACAATTTCTTCTTCTCCTAGACTGCTTATTACTCTAGGGTCAAGTTTTTCTTTGAATGTTAAATCATTAGAAATTCCAACTAATGTTAAAGAACCTTTGTTTAATCGTTCATTGGCTCTTGTTAGTTGATATAGAATATCTTTACCTGTTTTTGAGACTAGTTGGGCGAGATAGTCAATTTCATCGATAACAAAAATTGCGTTAATTTCGTTTTTCTCAATGGTGTTTAGGATTCGTTTGAAGACCTCACTTATGGCCAATCCTGTGCCAGGTAAGTCTTTTTCATTTAATCCTAATTGCCTTCCAAGGCTTACCAATAATCCATAGAGGGTGGTTTCATCTTTAGAATTTGTATAGATTAGTTTGATTGGGAAATTTGATTTTTCTACCCTTTCTTGGATTTTAGAGATGACCTTTTTAACTACCAAAGTCTTTCCTGTTCCTGGTTTACCATATACTAGAAGATTAGATGGGCGGGATTGTTTTAGAATAGGTAATAATGATTGAGTTACTTGTTCCTGTTCTGAGTTTCTATGTTGAATGGTTTCAGGAATGTAGGTAAAGTGAAGTATGTCCCTGTCTTTTATTATGGATTTTCCTGATTCTGCTGCATTAAGTAATCTATCAATTGGATCCTCCATACTCACACACCTGTGTTTCTACTAGATAACATCATTACCATATCTAACTGTTAATTTTATGTTAAGAAAATCACCAAAAAACCCATTTTACCCCCTTTATTTCCATTCCAGGCGTTAAGGAGGATGTTAACATTGTGAATATCTACTAATTGACCCCTTTATTTCCATTCCAGGCATGAAATCACCAATAACTATACTGAAATATACCTATAGATTGTTAATAACAAAAATTAGGCTAGGCGTGGCTTAGGCAGTCAATGTTAACAAACTCTTTAGTTAACAAAACTTCTCGGATCTATTGAACTGTTAACATTCGATCCTCAAAGATCTCAAAGATGGCAAAAAAACGAATACGTATTGATATGGAAGACTCTGATGGAGCCAAATATGATATTAAATTAGAAGGAAATGTTACTCGTGATAAAGTCCTAAAAATTTTCGAAATGATGGATTTGATGAATATTGAAGAAGAACAAGAGGTCACCAATATCGACTCAATAGGGGCAAAAATCTGGAATATTATAGATAAGTTCTTCCCTATGGGAAAATTCACATCTACTAATATTTTGGAAAAATATGAAGATGAATATAATGAACCAGTAAAATTAAGCATTATTTCCACTTATTTATCCAGATTTTCAACCAAGGGTAAAATCAATAGGGTCCGAACAGGAAGGGAATGGACATATCAGACCATAAAACTTAGCCAAAAACAACAATAATTCATGAAATAACGATTTTACGTACAATTAGACGGTCTTTGCCTAAAATCAACTTTACATATTCACCCTTTTGAATATCCATATACTTTCTAAACTGTTTTGGAATTGATATTGTTCCTGCGGATGTTATTTTCACCAAAACTTCGTTCTCCTGAACAGACATATGATATCTATAAAATAATAATATATATAATTTAATAATTTTAATAAATTATAATTAATAATAAAATTTACTTTGGAAATAGGGTTTTGAGATGATTTATCTTTCCTAAAAAATAAAACTAATTCTAAACAGTCGTAGGATTAGTTTCGAGAACCCCGATCTTCTCTTTTCCTTTCTCTGAAATAAAATATCTATAGGGCTTTGAATCTGTATTTCTTTCAACATATCCATCATCAAATAATTTTTTCATTAGTCTAGAAGTGTGTTCTCTACTCTTTTTTAATGTGATTTGGATGTCACGTGATGTCATAGGTTGCTTTGTGATTAAATGTAACACATAATCTATAGGATTATTATGATCCAAATTAGGCATAAGAGGCTGATTTTTAGGTTCATTTGTAATTTCCACCCCCTTTTCAGGTTCTGATTTATTCCCCGAGGGTTCTTCAGGCTTTATAGGCATGTCTTGAAGATTGTTCTTAGCAATTTTTTCAAGAAATCGCTTTAATTCTAGATTAGGATCCTCTGATTTCTCCCCAACACCCTCAATTTCTATGGCATCTAACCTTATTTTCATGTCAATAAGTTGTCGTTCATAATATTCCAACCGTTCTGATTGTGATGCATCACCTGATTCACCTGTGTTAATCATAGGACGAAGTTTGTAATATGCAAAAAGACCTCCTAAACCTACCAAAAACGCTATTATCACACTCAATATTACTTCAGGGTCAGGAATTTCAATTAACATCACAAAAATTACTCCTAGATTGTGATATATCGTGATTGACCAACATTAATTCACACTTTAGATTAACATACGCACATAATTAATCACAATCAAAACAATTACACTATTACTAAAAAATTATGATATCACATATTACATGCCTGACGAATTACACGGTCAATCACGTTTATCACATCATCTTCTCGTTCAGGAAACACATCACTCTCATTTATCACACTTATCTGGTCAGAAAGCTTCGATATCACATCAATATCATCAGGTAAAAGTATGCCTAGACCACGTAAAAGAATGATTGAATAAAATAATGAGATTAATTTCTCTCTAGATTGGCTTACTTGCCTGTAATACGCACCTTTTGTAATAGAAAACTTAGACTCGAGAAGATCCTTTTGATTTAGAATAATTTCAATTTGTCTCTCTGTAAACAATGATTTTTTGATAATTTTACGAATAATATTATTAAAATTAGATTTATCAAACTCCGACATAGCTATACAAATCTGTATACCGTTATTCCAATTAAACTTTAAAGACTCATCTACAAACCAATTTCATGACAGGAAAAGTTGAATCCTTCCTAAAATCAG
>JARRMB010000121.1:0-2204 GCA_037386325.1 Candidatus Bathyarchaeota archaeon | reverse complement strand
AAAAAATAGTTGTTACAAGTGCCCTTGGAACAAAAAATTACTATAAAAATTTTGGATACAATTACGATGGACCATATGTCTCAAAATATCTAAACTGAATCATTTAATAAACGGTCCTGAGTAATGAAAATATGTTTTCAATATATCCAACGGAATAAAAAAAGAGAATAGGAGAAAACAGTGTTGAATCAAGATTTTCCAGGTTATAGGGGATTAGCATTTAGTTTAATAAAAAATGAAGGAGCAGAAATTGGAGACATAATTCGTATTATAAAAGGTAAAGAAAGTTGGGAGGGAATTCTCATTCCTAGATCGGAGAGTGGTGATGAATATCATGTCGTATTAAAAATGAAAAGCGGTTATAATGTAGGTGTACGTATTGATTCTCAATCTAAGATAGAAAAGCTTGGAGAAGGAGACAAACCAACATTTATTCCTCCACCTCTTCCAAAACAAAATGAAAAATTGCCAAGAATAGCCATCGTGAGTACAGGGGGTACAATTGCGAGCCGAGTGGATTATAGAACAGGAGGTGTGCGTGCTGCACTTTCTGCGAGTGAATTATACAGCGTGGTTCCAGAGTTAGCAGAAGTAGCTGTTGTTGAAACTGAGATCCTATTTAGCATTTTTAGCGAAAATATTATATCAAAACATTGGATTGCCACTGCTGAAGCTGTTTCAAGGCATATTAAAACGGGGGTAAAAGGTGTTGTTGTTGCTCATGGAACTGACACCTTGGGATACACTGCAGCAGCGCTTAGTTTTGCTTTACAGGATTTACCAGTCCCAGTAGTACTAGTTGCTTCTCAGCGATCAGCTGATCGACCTAGTTCAGATGCTGCTACTAATTTAGTAGCTGCAGTGAGAGCAGCGGTTTCAGCTCCGTTTGCAGAAGTTGTGATTTCAATGCATGAAACGGTTTCAGATACATCAATAATCTTTCATAGAGGAACAAAAGCAAGAAAGTGCCACACAAGTCGTCGAGACGCATTTAAATCTATTAATTGTTCACCACTTGCCCGTCTTGAGAGTAATAAATTTAAGATGTTAACAAAAGACTATAAAAAACGTGATTCTTCAAGAGAAATACACCTAAATGCCAATTTTGAAGAAAAAGTTGCATTGATTAAAGCTTATCCAGATTTAGATCCAAAGATTATTGACTATTACGTTTCGAAGGGGATAAAAGGAATTGTATTAGAAGGAACTGGATTAGGACATGTTGGGGATTACCTTTTTTCTGCAATAAGAAATGCTGTTGAAAAAAATGTGATTGTATGTATGACTTCTCAATGTTTGTGGGGAAGATTGAATATGAATGTTTATGATCAAGGTAGGGATCTTCTTTCACTTGGAGTTATTTCTTTAGATGATATGTTACCTGAGACAGCTTTTGTAAAACTTAGATGGGTACTCAGTCAAACAAGAGACATCGAAGAAATTAAAAAGTTACTTATGAAAAATATCTCCAATGAATATTCAGCTAGGACATTATATAGAAATGGATTCTAAGGAAGAAAGCATATGATCAACAAATATTCAAAGATTGGTCTAAAAGCAGGACTTGAAATTCACCAGCAACTAGATACTAAAGAGAAGCTTTTTTGTTCTTGCAAACCAAATCTATTCAAAAGTGACCCGGATTTCACGTTCATCAGAAAATTAAGACCATCCCAAAGTGAGTTAGGTCAAGTTGATTTAGCAGCTCTTTTTGAATTTCAGAAAGAAACCGAGATTCTATATGAAGCTAACAATCAAACATCTTGTCTAGTTGAAATGGATGAAGAACCCCCACATGACCTAAATAAAGAAGCTGTAGAGATTTCGGTTTTGACTTCCCTTATGATGAAAATGAAACCAGTAGATGAGATTCATGTTATGCGTAAAACAGTCATTGATGGTTCAAATACGACTGGTTTTCAAAGAACATGTGTTGTCGCATTAAATGGTGAAATTGACATTAAAGGGAAAACAATTGCAATTTCTCAGGTGAGTCTTGAGGAAGATGCAGCTAGAAAAATGGGAAAAGACAAGCAGTTAATCAGTTATCGTATTGATCGTTTAGGAATACCTTTAATCGAAGTCACTACAGCGCCATGTATTTACAGTCCAGAAGAAGCACAAGAAGCTGCAGCTGAAATTGGAAGAATTCTAAGAGCAACCAGAAAGGTTAGACGTGGATTAGGAACTATTCGTCAAGATGT
>JARRMB010000120.1:0-2223 GCA_037386325.1 Candidatus Bathyarchaeota archaeon | reverse complement strand
CCAAGTCTGGTGCTTGTAATTTTCGAATTTTTTCCTAATTTAAACTGAAGTTCTTCTTTTGAAAGAACATCTTCAACATTTCCAAGTTTGCTGCTAACATAAGTAGCTAACAGTTGTAAAATTAATATTTCACTATCAGTTAATTTGTTCTTTTCAACTAATAGAACCGGTCCTTCAGCGGTTATGGCAATTATATTCTTGCAAGATTCAATCAATTTTTCTAATTCAACAGTTAATAGAATCTTATCTAATATCTCAAATCTAGGAACAATTCTTGTAAAAAACCTGTTTATACCCTTCCAGACTTGATCCACATCACCTGAAAATGTTTGATCTATATCTTTGTATTTTATATTAACAAATACATTGTCTGATTTTGTCAACTTGTTGCCTCTCTGATTTTTACCATCACTTCATCTTCAATCCATCTTTCACCTTGTGTTGTCAGTTTGAATTCAGGTCTGGAAGGATCTGGTTTAAAAACCAGTCCACGTTTTGTCATTTCATTTAAACGAGCAGGAACCATTGATTTTATTCCACTTGAAGCTAGTAATCGTTTTATTTGGCTAGCTGAACTGGAATTCTGCTCTGAAGCAAATAAAATTAGACCAATTGCTTCATAGTGTGTCAATTTTTCTCTGGTTGTTATAATTGGGCCTTCTGTTGTGACCTCAATTATTCCATCCAACTGGGTTTTCAAGGATGGCGTTAAATTTGAAGATATTAAGTTACCGACTTCATTAACAAACTGAGAAGGTATTGTTTTCAAAATCTCAAGTATTTCTTTAGCATTTTCTCCTTCAATCACTATTTCTCCGAATGGAGCTTTAACTCTAACCCGAATCTTTCCCATTTCATTATCCTCAGTTAAATATACATACTTTCAATTTATGCGCTTTCTAATTTATTTCTCAGAACTTCGTTTACCAATTTTGCTTTTACCCTTCCTCTCGCCTTTTTCATAACAATTCCCATAAGTGATCCAAAGGCACCTTTTCCACGTAACTCTATAAATTCTGTATTCTTTTCTATAACTTCATCAATTAATGCTTCAAGTTCACTCCTAGACATCATCGACAGTCCCAAACTGGAAAGTGCATTTTTTGCTGAACTATCTTTATTTTTTGTTAACCATGTTAATATCTCAGGAATGCTTTCTTTTACTGTTTTACCTGAACTGATTAACTCAAACATTTCTCTGATGTGAGTATCTGATAATATGCCAATTTCTACATTATCTCGCTCTAACGACTTTAATGTCTCAGTCAAAGTAACTGCAATAATTGTCGGGGTTACTTTCATTTCTTTTGATAAACTCTCAAAAAGATCAAGATATTCAGAATCTAAAATTTGTTTTGAAAGTTTTCTATTAAGCTTATAATTTGTCATTAACCTGTTCATTAATTGTTCAGGTAACTCTGGCAGTCGATTACCTAAATCCTTCAAAAATTGTTCTGTTAATTGTATAGGTGGAACATCTGTTTCCGGATACATTCTTGCCGCTCCAGGTCTTGGACGCATATATTTTGTTGTTCCATCCGGATTTGCAGCTCGGGTCTCCTCAGGGACTCCTTTTACTGCAATTTTAGCTCTTTTAACAACAGAATTTAATGCATTAATTGATTTCTCCATATTATCTGCAACAAAAACTATTGCATCCATTGGATTCCGATTTACAAGTATTCCAAGATTGCAGATTTCTTCATCAGTTATTCCATAGGCTGGCAGTTCATCTGTATGAAATATGCCTCCAACTCCTCCCCAAAAACGAGCCATTCCTGCTAACTCAGATCCCAATCTCATTCCTGCTGAAAGATCTCTGCTGAGTAACCCATTAAACCCTTTCAGTTTTACTGCTAGCACTTTATTATTTTGTTTAATTACTTTTGATATTACTTGGCACTTAGTTTTCTTGAAAACTTCAGTTACATCTACAAATTTTTCAATAATGTCGGTTTCATTTATTTTTCTATTTTTCAATTCTTCTCTAATTTCTAGAAGTCCAATTTGTCTCTTAACCTCGTTTTCGATTACTAGAGAAACTAATTCAAGTTTCTGGACTCCCTTTATTTCAATCAAAGCACCGTCACGAATAGAAATATTTACATCTTGACGAATAGTTCCTAATCCACGTCTAACCTTTCTGGTTGCTCTTAGAATTCTTCCAATTTCAGCTGCAGCTTCTTGTGCTTCTTCTGGACTGTAAATACATGGCGCTGTAGT
>JARRMB010000119.1:0-2236 GCA_037386325.1 Candidatus Bathyarchaeota archaeon | reverse complement strand
GTTTTTAGGATATAGTCAATTTCTTCTCTGTTAAAATCTTTAATTGATACTATGTCGCGTCCCTTAAACTGCAAACGTTACACCAGACACACTTTGGCAACTCGTAAATAAATGCTTAATCTATTCTATCACTGATTCAACCGTCATATTGAGGACAACTTCAGCTATATCCATTGAATATTCTGCTATTCTTCGAACACTTTCAATAACTAAACGGATATTTGCCACATCGTCTATTTCTGTTTCTTTTGAAGAAATCAATGCTCTTTTTTCTAGAGCAATAATGCTGTTAGCTTTTTTGATGACACTCTCTGCTAATTCATATTCTCGTTTAAATAACGAATCTATACTGGTTTCAAAAGAAGAAATCGCAACTTCACTCATTTCTTGAATAACATTCAAAAACTCCGAGTTCAATTCTTTTCTAAGAAGTTGAACATATTTTGCAATATTTGTTGCATGATCTGCTGTTCTTTCCACCATTTTAGTTATAAGTCTGTAACCTAGACAGTCTTTTGGTTTTTCTAATCCTATCTCCGTAACAAGTCGTGGGTTTTGAATAGCTATTTTTAGCTGTCGTATTATGTATAAATGAAATCTATTTACTTCATAGTCCGTTGCCCTCACATCACTTGCTAATTGATGGTCAATATTCTTGAGTGCGGTTATAGCGTCTTTATGCATTGAAGAGGTAATTATTGTCATTCTTCGTAAAGCACTTGGAACCGATAATTCTGGGTAACTTAATAAAACTTGTAACTTTAAATCTGTTGAAGTGTCAATTACGATTTCTGTTCCTACAAGCATGTTTCGGGCAAAAGTTTTGATTGCATTTCTTTGGGTTGATAAAATTTTTCTATGATCTTTTGCTTTCAAGTGAATCATGTTGTATCCTTGCAAATAAACCGCAACAGTTTTTCTTATCAAATCCTCAGAGTTTTCTTCCGGAGTGACCTTTATTGTAGTCTCTTCTGTTTTTTCTTGTTTTCCAAGTTCTGGAGGTAGAATTGATAAAAAACCATTTTCTTCTTGTCTAACAACCAATGAACTGCCTTTTTCAAGTTCGTTTTGAGTGATCCATCTTTTAGGTAACGAAATTACGTAAGTTGATCCTCCAGTTATTTGGAGTTTCCTTGTCTCCTCATAATTAACATGTTGAGAGTGAGTCAAATTGAATCCTTCCTAAAATTAGCAATTAATTCTAATTAGATGTCTATATAGTCTATATACATTATATAGGAAAGCTATATACTTGTTGTTAGTTTCCTTTTCCCTTCTAAGATAAAGTGATAAAATATGAAGAATAAAAACAAGTTTTTGTTTGGTCACTTTTCTATAAGCATAGTTTTTATAGAGATCTTTTGAATACTATTGCGAGGCTAGTCAGGATGGATCGGAGTAACAAACGACACCTGAGATTGTTTCCGAAACAGGGTTACATTTTGCTTCTTATAGGAATTTTGCTTGGTTTCCTAGTTTTTTTGGCAGTTTCTGCGATCACATCTATTGGACTTGGAAGCGGTGGATCAGGAGAAGAAGGTTTACCCTCCAATATTAGTTTCACATTCCTTTACACTAGCGAAAAGGATGGTTGGATAAAAGATATTACTCCCTCTTTTGAGCAATGGTTTTTCAATAGATTCAACATTACAATTAATGTAAATCTAATTGTGACCGGCAGCCATGATAGTGTGAATCTTATTCTTCAAGAAAGCTCACAGCCAACCGCATGGAGCCCGGCTTCAAGTATCTGGATACCTTATCTTAACCAGAAATGGGTGGATTTAGGTAAAGGAGAGGAAATAGCTCAAGACTACACACCTCTTGTTTTATCTCCCGTAGTAATAGCGGGATGGGCTTCCTTTTTTGAGGAAAATAATGTTACTAGTTTTACCGATTTATATCGATTAGCTAACGAGGGAACAGATTATAACTATGGGCATCCCGATCCATTGTTAAGTAATGGCGGAGTAATGGCTGAAGTTCTAGAATTTGCTGAAGCTTTAGGAAAGAAACCTGAAGATTTCTCTGTTTCTGATTTCACAAATACAGCTGCTCTTGAATTTGTTAGAACCATCGAATCAAAGACAGTAAATTATGGAAAAAGTACAGGATTTTTTGGAAAATGGGCATCTGAAAATGGTCCTACATCAATTTATTGCTTTAATGTATATGAAAGTGTTGTAATTAGTAATGCCGAAAAAGCAACTCAGAAATGGGTCGATACTTTATTGGC
>JARRMB010000118.1:0-2247 GCA_037386325.1 Candidatus Bathyarchaeota archaeon | reverse complement strand
TGTATAGCGCCGCTACTGATAAACAAGCTCCACCACCCGATGCCGGAAAGTACATTCGTTTAGGCATTGTGGCAATAATTGTAATTGCTATTGTGGCTATAGTGGGAAATCAAGCTGTTATTCTTTCAATGAACTTTACAGAATTTGGAGAAAAATTTACCAAACCTCTCTACTATTCTTTGATTTCTGCTTTAATTCTGTCAGCTATTGCATTAGTTAGGGTCAATATTGCATCAAGGTCTTCCATTTTTTGGTATGCAATTAAAACTGGTATTGGCTTTATTGGACAAGGACCTCAACAGTCAATATCAAATAACATTCCAAGCTTTAAAGATTTCAAACTAAGCCCGCTTCAATTTGCCGTTTGGCAGATTACCAAAATTTTGCTATTTGGAGCATTTTTTGTCAACACTATGTTTGGCTTTGCAGCAATTTCTTTTCTTGATGGAAATTCTCTTGGAGTTGAAAATCTACCTGCATTATTCTCATTACCATTTGTAACTCCTGATACAAATCCCAACTATGCAGCAGAACAAGTTGTTCCAATGATTCCCGCTTTGATTATTTTAATTCCTTCTCTATTAGCAGCCATTGGTTTACGTTTAGTTTTGTATGTTGGAATTCACAAAATTATTGATGTCATTACTTTATTCATTCAAGATTCTAATCAGGGAAAGCCGAGATATCTAAATTATGTTTCCATAATAGAATCAATCTTAGGTATTGGAATTATTTGGGCCGGATTTAATTTATTTTTCACAGATCAAATAGATTACAATTCACGATATGTGATAGGTGGAGTTTTAGCAGTGGGGTTTGCTTTTCTTGCATTTTCATTTGCAGATAAAATTCGTTCCAGAGTTTTAACTCATATGTTCAAAAGAGATGTCTACATTAGAATTTTTACAATTTTGGTAATTGTAATAATAGTAATTGCCGTAATTGGTGTAAATAACAGCATAGCGGATTCTAGAAAAATCGAATATTTGGGTCCTTATACAGCTCAACAAATAGGTGTGAATAGATATCTTGGTGAGCTAGATAACATACAAGAAAATAATCATAACGTTAAACTGAATAGCATCTCTCCAAATAATATTAAAAACTATGTTAATCAAAATAGCGACGTTTTAGATGTTATTAGAATATGGGACTGGCAGGCTGCTTTTGCCAAGCTGAAACCTGAAATCGGATTGATTCCATATGTAGACTTTGAGGATAATGATATTCTGCGTTTTGATAACAACCTGTATTGGACTGCTTCTATGAAACCAGTACTTCCCTCCACTGTAGCTAATGAAAATAGATGGTATAATGAGCACTTAGTTTACACACATGTTCCAGAAGGGTTTCTTACACTTGATGCCACTGGTGGACAAATAGTTGATAGTACTGAATTTTTCTCTGATAGAGAAATCTACTATGGTGAAGGTGGATTATTTGAGCAAACTTGGTCAGCATACCCAAATTCTAGAGGAGATGTAAGTGCTGAACTAGGAGGAGTATTTTATTCTGGTGAAGGAGGTTTAGATGTATCTCCACCATTAAGCTGGATTTTTGAACCCAACTTTTTGTTGTCTTTCCCAGCAGAATCAGTACACATTATGAGATACAAAGATGTGCATGATAGAATGGAAATATTGTATCCTTATTTCTTGTATGATCTATTTGGAAAAGAACTAGACTCCCTTCCAGTTTCTGACGGGGAAAATTCCTATTGGCTTGTTCCACTAATAATTGGTTTCGATACAGGTGACGTTCCTTGGTCTGTTGGAAACCCCTATTTGAGATTGGTAGGATATGCCCTCGTTGATACTCAAGATGGTGATATTCAATTATTGAAAACAGGAGATGATTTCTTCACTGAGATGTTTTCAGAACAATACTCAGAACAATTCATATCAATTCCTGAATGGTTAGAGGAGCAAATTCGTTATCCATCAGAACTTTTCAATTGGAAGACTGAAATGTACAATATTTATCATGTAACTGACGTTGAGACCTTTATTCAAGCCAATGAATTTTATGAAATCCCTACAGGATTAGATACTTACTATATTCAAGCTAAACCTCCTGGATTTGAGGCCACCGAATTTTTAGGTCTTCTTTCACTTGAATTAAGGGGATCTCAAGGAAGAAATCTTGCAGGATATATGGTAGTAGAAAATGATCTTGCCACTTTAGGAGATTTACAATTTTATGAAGTTCCTTTAAACTCAACTACTAAATTAATTGGCCCAACAGCGG
>JARRMB010000117.1:0-2260 GCA_037386325.1 Candidatus Bathyarchaeota archaeon | reverse complement strand
TGCGAAAAAATTTCGAGATCATTATATTTAGTTAATGAAATGAAAGGATAATTTGTTGAGGCAACAGATAATACTGAAAAAATTGCAAATCCTATGGTAACTATAGAAGAAATTATTGGGACAAAATAAACAAGTAACCAAATGTTTGACAACTGCCGATCTGAAGTTTTGTTCTTCTTGATATTTTGCAGTACATCGTCAAATATATGGTCCATAACTTTTTCACACTAAGGTAATTGAAATTTCAAATATTATTAATTATTACATTAACAAATATTCAACTACTTTAATATCTTTTACAAAAAACTTTCAAAATATCAAAGAAAACAGAAAAACAATCTAAAACAAAATAATAATTCATTAGATATTTTTTGCTATTCTTGCTTTAATACTTCCTTGAGCGGCTTGTTTAACAATCTCAGCCTCTTCCAAAGTATCAATATTTGTAAAATATCTGAACCATGCACCAGAACCGGGAAGCTCGATTTCAATCGAATAATCCAATTTAGATCACCAATTCGATTGATACAGTATCTATATTTTAAATAAATACAGTCTTTCCAAAGAAGATATGTTCCCAAACTCGATATGTAAAAACAAAAGACAAAATCTAATAATCCAAACAAAAACACTTTTGAGAAAAAATATTTCAAAAAATAATTAAAATAAAAATATAATAAAAAATTTTGATTTTAATTATACTTAAGATTAATGCTTCTTACTTTCAATAATTGCCCTACATTTGTCTGCAAATTCACACCATTCTAAACAAGAAGCTTCTTTCTCTGATCTTGATACCTCTTTACCACATATATCACACTCTGCACTATTTTCATCACTCCAAATCTCAACACTACTTGCACAATTTGGACAGGGAATATATTCAGGCTTGGGGCGAAGAAATTTCTTGATACCCGGACACGATTCTGAACTTGATCCTTCCATAATTTCACCTCCCATAATTAAGCTAGTTTTTCGCCTTTGATACTAATGGTTTCTTGTTTAAATGGAATCTTTTTTCCAGAAAGTTCTAAAGCCTCTTGAACAATACGCTTTAAACCGAAACAGCACGGAACCTCCATATTGACAACTGTTATACTTTGAATATTATTTGATCTAAAAATTTCAGCTAATTTATTTCGATAAAGAGTTGCATCGTCAAGTTTGGGACAGCCAACAGCAAGTACTTTATCATTAAGCATATCTTCATGAAAATTTGCATAAGCAAAAGGAACACAATCAGCCGTGATAAGTAAATCTGCACCTTTTAGAAATGATGCGGTAGGAGGTAGCAGTTTCAATTGAACTGGCCATGAAGAAATTCTTGAAATATTTTTTTCTTTAATTTCTGGTTTTAATCCATCTTTAGCTTTGAATTGAATAGTCTGAGTTGATGGACAACTTCTAGTAACTGGTTCGGTGTTTTTGATAGTTTTGATATGTTCTTCTGCAGCTTCTTCATCAAATTCATCGGCATCTCTTTTGATTATAGTTATAGCATTTTGAGGACATTTACCTAAACATGCTCCTAAACCATCACAAAATATGTCTTTCACTAACCTTGCTTTTCCATCAATTATCTGGATTGCACCCTCTGCACAAGAAGGAATACATAAACCACATCCGTTACATTTCTCTTCATCAATTTTAACAATGTCTCTTAAAACCATATTATTTCCCTTCAATTCCCACTTAATGTTGACTCAAACTTATTTCATTCTTCTAGTTAATTTCTGTTTATCTGAGATAAATTTCATATGAAATAGTATTCATATGTATTTTATAAGTTTTATGGATCAGACATTCTTCCAAAAAACTAACATAAAATATTAAACAACAAATTGATATAGTCAAATTATTTAGTTACAAACCTAGCCATAGTACATAATTTTGTTTTAAAAAAATATGAGGCCATAAGTATTGACGCAAAATAGAGTTAAATGGTTACCTTGGAATAAAAACTCGTTCACAAAAGCTCAAGAATTAGACATTCCGATTCTTTTAGGCATTAGTGCAGTCTGGTGTCACTGGTGCCATGTCATGGATGAGACTACATACTCTAACAAAGAAGTTGTTGAACATATTAACGAAAATTTTATCCCAATAAGAGTAAATCGAGACCGAAGACCAGACATAGACAAAAGATACAACATGGGAGGCTGGCCAAGTACTGTTTTCTTGACACCAGAAGGTGAAATCCTAACAGGCGGCACCTATATTCCTCCACAACAAATGATGTTTATACTCGACCAAGTAAACA
>JARRMB010000116.1:0-2387 GCA_037386325.1 Candidatus Bathyarchaeota archaeon | reverse complement strand
CGTCTCCTGACCATTTAGGTTTAGCTCTTCAACAAAGTCATGTTCCGTACGAGTTTTGTTTCGCTTTTACTACTGCAGTTCGTTTTGTACCCGTTCTAGCTGATGAAGCACAAACTATTATGGATGCGCAAAAAGCCAGAGGATTAGAATTGGAGCGTGGAAATTTTCTTAAAAGAGTTAGAAATTATATTCCTATATTGATTCCATTAATTGTTAATGCTATAAGAAGAAGCCTAGAATTAGCTGAAGCAATGGAATCACGGGCTTGGGGTGCCAGCGATAAACGAACAAATTTATATGTACTTAAACTGAAGAGAACAGATTACATTCTTGCAATTATTTCTATTATGATGCTTGTAGTTGCAATTTATATTGCGATATTTTTTCCGATTCCGTCTTTTGTTAAATTACTTTCCCTTTAGGATTTAAGTATCTATTAAAATGAATTTTTAATGTCGAGAGTAAAATTAAATCGGCTTTAATGTAACTTTTCCAGAATTACTTCGATTTTTTGCGTCTTTGTTGTCTTTTCTTTTTTACCCGTTTTTGCTTTTTCTTGCTGGTCTTTTTAGTCATACCGTGATGTCTTGCCATTTTTATCGAGTTCCTTCCATTTTAGTCTGAAGTGTGATTCTTAAAGTTTTATGTTTACCATCTTTATCGGTATTATTAAAGCTTATTTTCTTGCAATTAATCCAAAAATGGATTGCTTACTGAATTATAAAATTGGAAAAAATATCCTTTACTTTATTTATTGGGATGTTTTTTCTTTCATTCGCCTTCTGCTATTATTGAAGCTTCAATGCGTCCAGTTTAGTCCTTACTCTTTTGTTGAGGACTGTAAAGCTTTCAGAGTCGCTCCATTTCATCATAGCCTACGCTCAGAATGGTGTCCTTCATCACAATTTATAACGTCATAATTGTATGCTTAAAAATCTGTCTTATTTTTCGGTTTTATAATTTTAGAAATTTATTTTTCGAGATTATTTTTCATTTAATTTGAACTCTTCATGGATTGATCTAACTGTTTCTTCGCCATCTTTTTCTTTTACAACAAATGAGACGTTTAGTTCAGATGAACCTTGAGCAATCATCCTGACGTTTATTCCTTTTTTAGCGACAGAAGTAAATATTCTTGAAGCTACTCCAGGTATTCCTTTCATTCCTGCTCCTAAAACTGCTACTACACAAACATCGTCTTCTGACTCAACTTCTCGAATGAATTCTTTGCCTAGGAGTGCTATTTCTAAGGTGTTGACTGCGTTTTCCAGAAGATTTCGTTGAATTACTAATGATATATTTGCTTCTGATACGCTTTGTGAAATCATTAGAATGTTGATGTTTTCTTTTCCTAATACCTCAAAAACTTTTGCTGCAGTTCCAGGGGCACCTACCATACCTGATCCACTTACTGTAATGACTGCAACATTTTTGACTATTGTTACTGCTTTTACTCCGTTTTTTGATTTGATTTTTTTATCTTGTACTATGAGTGTTCCTTGATTTTCTGGACTGAAAACATTTTTTATTCTTACTGGGATTCCTTCGTTTCGAGCGGGTTCCAAGGCTCTTGGATGCATGGCTTTAGCTCCAAATATCGTTAATTCAGTAGCTTCTTGAAATGACATTTCCGGAATAGTTTTGGCTTCAGGAACTATTTTGGGATCAGAAGTCATTAACCCATCAACATCAGTCCAAATCCAAACTTCGTTAGCATTAAGGGATGCTCCTAAAATAGTGGAAGTGTAGTCTGAGCCTCCCCGACCTAAAGTTGTTGTTGATCCATCTTGAGTTGCGGCAATAAATCCAGTTACCACAGGGATTATTCCTTTTTTAAGCAAAGGTTCAATTGTTTTTTTAACTTGAAATTTTGTAAAATTAAGTAGAAGTCCAGCTTCACCAAAATTACTATCAGTTACTATTCCAGCTTCCCCTCCAGTAAGATGTTCAGATTCTAATCCTATGTCCTTTAGAGTTCCACTTACAATTGGGGTTGAAAGTTTTTCTCCGAAAGCGATTACTGCATCTCTAGATTTGGCAGTCAATTCCCCGATATAGATAATTCCTGTAAGAATCTGTTGAAGTTCATTGATTCTCTCTTTAAGAATCTCTTCAGTATCATTTTCTATTTTGCTATTGTTGATGGCCTTTTTTGCTGTAGTTAAATGTCTTTCCAGTAATTTATTCTTGAAATTGAGAATATATTCCTTGTTTCCTTTTTTTGCTTCTTCTGCCGCTTGGATAAGTTGATTTGTTATTCCTTCTAATGCTGAGACTACAGCAACAACTTTACAATCATTGCTATTGTTGTCAGAGATTATTTTGGCTACATGACGTATCTTTTTACCATTAGCTACTGAAGTTCCTCCGAACTTCATTACTATTAT
>JARRMB010000115.1:0-2433 GCA_037386325.1 Candidatus Bathyarchaeota archaeon | reverse complement strand
TCACAGGTAAAAAAAGTGAACTTGTAAAAGTTTTTGCTAATCGGTTTTTTGAAAAATATGGAATAAAAAAACTAGTTAGTATTGATGTTAAACAGACAATTCCTGAACATCAGGGATTAGGTTCTGGAACCCAATTGGCTTTAGCTGTTTCCACGGCTCTGAAAAATTTGTTTCATTTGGATGTTACAATTAAAGAGCTTTCTCTTGCAATGGGTCGAATGAAAAGAACTGGAGTTGGTACAGTAGTTTTTGAGCAGGGTGGGTTTGTTTTAGATGGAGGAAAAAGATTCAAGGATGGTACTATTGATGTAGAAAGTGTTCCGCCATTGATTATGCAAACTCCTTTTCCTGAAGATTGGACATTTGTTGTTGTAATTCCTAATATTAAAAAAGGACTAGCAATGAATGAAGAAAAGAATGCTTTCAAAAGAATATCAACTATGCCTTCTGATGTTGTGGGTAACATCTGTTGGTTAACGATGATGAAACTCTTGCCTTCGCTTGTAGATTACGATATAGTAAACTTTGGAAGTGCACTAACTCAAATTCAGAAAATTGTAGGTAACTTTTTTGCGGATGTTCAAGGTGGAACATATGCAAGTTTGTTATCAAAGAAGATTATCGATTTTATGGATGATAATGGAGCCTATGGAGTAGGTCAAAGTTCTTGGGGTCCTGCAGTTTATGGTTTAGTTGAAGATAAAATACAGGCCGCTAATCTAAAATCTGAAGTAAACTCTTTTCTTAAAGATAATGGAGAGGGACGAGTGTTTATCGCCAAAGCGAATAATCAAGGGGCAATAATAAAAAAAGTCTAACTTTGAGGACAAGAATATGGTTTTACATGTTGCTTGGGCTATAACTGGAGCAGGTCATTTGTTGGAAGAAACGTTTAATGAAATATATCAATTAACTATGAATAATAAAATTAAGGTTACAACAATTCTGTCTCCTGCTGGGGAACAAGTTGTCAGAATGTATGGTTTATGGAACAAACTTAAATTAATTTCACCTGGAGGTTATCTACAGGAAATTCTTATTGAAAAAAGAAAGGATCCAGGTTTTTCTAATTCGGGACGATTTATTTTTGGTCTATATAAATTGCTTATTGTTTCGCCTGCAAGTGGAAATACAGTTGCCAAAATTGTATATGGAATTGCTGATACTTATGCAACAAATGCTGTAGCTCAAGCACAGAAAGCTAATATTCCAGTCTATGTTGTGCCAACAGACCAAAAAGAAGGAGCTGTTACTACAACTTTACCAAACCGAATTGAAAGAAAAGAATGTAAACTCTGTGTTCCTTGTCCACTCATTGATGCATGTTCTTATTCAGCAATAAAAGTTTCAAATGGTATTCCTCGCATTGATTCTCGGTTATGTCAAGGATGTGGTGTTTGCACAACTTCTTGTAAGTTTGGAGCTGTAAAAATTAAAGAAAAAAAGAAATTGTATATGAGAAAAATTGACATTGAAAATTTTACGAAATTACATTCAATGGAAAAACTTACAGTTTTAGAACATCCAAAACTAATAGAAACAATAATTGAAAAATTTTAGATTATTTTGGTGCAAAAATTTGAAAGTGCTGCTAATAACTGGAATCCTAGCAAAGGATATAGTGGAAAAATATGCAAAAATAAGCAGAGTAAAAACTGAAGTATTAGCTTTAAAAATTCAAGTAGCAGCCTTACTTAAAATTCCTAATATCAAAAATGAACTTAAAAACCAAAATATTCGAGATATTAACCTTATTTTAGTTCCTGGATTAATAAAAGGCGACACATCAATTATTTCTGAGTCAATCAAAATTCCAACTTTTAAAGGACCAAAATATGCCGCTGATTTACCTACAGTCTTAGACTCCATTGGTAAAATTAATCTTTCAACAATAATACCTGCTTGTGAACTTCTTAAGGAAGAGTTAAAACAAAAAGCAATTCAAGAGTTAGAATTTATAGAAAAAAATTCCCAGCAATTACTAAATAATCCTGGAAACATGGCGATTAATGAATTGGTTTTTGGTAAAGATTTTCCGATGCGAGTTATGGCTGAAATAGTTGATGCTCCTTTGTTATCTTCCGAAGAAATACAGAAATTGGCTAAACAATATGTAAACGACGGAGCATCAATCATTGATGTTGGTATGATTGCAGGTGAATCTAGGCCTTCAGATGCAAAACGCGCTGTAAAAGCTGTCAAAGCTGTAGTAAAAAAACCTGTAAGCATTGACACTCTTAATCCATTTGAAGCTCAACAAGCTGTTTCAGCGGGAGCAGACTTAATTTTAAGCGTTGATGCGGGAAATGTCGAGGATGTGGCAAATTTTGCTTCAGATATAGCTGTGGTTGCTATTCCATCGAATCAGCGTGAAGGTTACTTTCCAAAAAATGTTAATGAACGCGTAATTTTACTTGAAAAGATTATTAAAAA
>JARRMB010000114.1:0-3627 GCA_037386325.1 Candidatus Bathyarchaeota archaeon | reverse complement strand
CTAACACAGTTTTCTGATGTTTTTCAATCTGTTCTTCTATGTCAGCATTTGGCGGAACCGGAGTAGGCATCTTACCTCTAGGTCCCAGTGAAGCACCAAGAGTTTTACCTACAAGAGGCATCAAGGGAGCCTCAGCAATAAAAATGTCATAATCTTTGGCAATATTCTTTTGTTTTTTCTTATCAGCCACCAAAGATTCTAGAGCAGCCCGTTCTAGAACTAAACTGGCTCCCGCATTTTTAGCTTTAAACGCCATCTCTCCTGTAGCAATAACACAGACCTTAATCTTTTTCCCAACAGAATGTGGTAATTCGATTCGTTCCTGTATTCTTCCTTCAGGCTTTTTCATATCAATATTCTGTAAATTCATTGCGAGATCTATAGACTGAGAAAACTTACGTTCAGTTGATTTACTTTTTACCTCTTTAACTGCTGCAAGGAGGTTTTTCATGTTCAATGGCATTCTATAAGCCTCGCGCCAATGACGTACAAAAGCCAGTTATAAAAATCTTGTTACTCTCTTTATTTGATTAAGACAGAATCATACTTTCCATCGTCGATTTCTTGTTGCACTATCCGTGGATCTTTACCTTCGATTGTTACGCCCATACTAATACCAGTTCCTAATACTTCTTTAACAGCTGCCTTCAAATCTCTACCTAATATATCATCAGCCTTGACTTTTGCAATTCGAATTACTTGATCTATGGATAAATTACCTATTTTTTCAGTATTTGGAGTCCCTGATCCTTTTGTTACTCCTAATTCACTAACCAGTAATGCAGAAGTTGTAGGTGTACCTACTGTTACTTCGAATTCTTTATTATCTGTATCAACACTAATTTTAACCGGCACTTTCATGCCAGAATAATCCTGTGTTATCTCATTGATTTTTGTCACAATAGCCAAAACGTTGACTCCTAAAGGCCCAAGTGCAGGTCCAAGAGGAGGTCCAGCGGTCGCTTGTCCGCCGTTAACTAAAGCTTCAACAATCTTTTTTTCTCCCATTTCTTTATTCTTCCTTTGTAGTGGATTTTTCTATAAGTTTTACATAATCGGCATGCACTGTTATTGGTAAGGTAAAAGTAGCTTCCAAAAGCTCAAGAGTAACATCTTCCTTTGCTTTATCAACTCTTGTGATTTTAGCGCGCATTCCCTTGAACGGTCCTCCAATTACTTCAACTAAATCATTTTCATCTAATTTTTCTATTACAGGTTTTACTACGATATACCGTTCTACTTCCTGAAAAGCAACAACACCTGGAACCCGAGATCGTACATGTTTTACACCAGTTATTGCTTTTTCTACAGAGTGAGGCCCATCAGCTTCTATGAAAACATACCCTTTCAACAGTTCAGGCACAAGTATAGCTTTTACTTGCAATTCATTCATTTTGACTTTTGCTTCAATTAGGTTTGCAACGTTTTTTTCTTGTCCTGCTGTTGTTCGTACGGCAAAAACTGCAGTTGATGTTTTATGTTCTTCGCTCATAAGTTATCAACCCAATATGCCTGGAAGGCCAGTAAAAATAATTTTAATTAAGAAACCGATTCCGCCAATGGCCAAAATACCTATTAAACAAATTTTTATTGATAGCCACAGCTCAGTTCGTCCGGGTTTTGTTGCAAGTTTTATTAATCTAGATGCTGATTGAAAGAACGTTCGTAGTCCCAATGTTCATCGCACAGTTCAAAATCAAACTCTAATATGTAAAGTTATCCCTGAAAAAACATGATTTTGAATTTATTTAATAGATAATACATAATGTTTAGTTAGATCAAAGCTTTTTTTGAGGTTAAAATAAATAGTATTAAATTTTTTCATAAATAAGATCAATTTCATTGATCATCTCAATTATTTTCTTTTTATATTCACCTTTGATGCCTTTCCAATCTAGAACCACTGTATCAACTGTTTCCAAAGTCTTTTCTACGCATTGCTTTAAAAGTTCTAAATCTAATTCTGATAGGGCATATTTTGGAATCATATGACTAAATGCTCTATTACTTTGTAATGCAAGTTTTGAAAATTTTGAATTATAATGTGGACCACCAATCCCTAAATTCACATTATAACTAGAACAATTAGATAGAGCAGCTACAGCTGAATCTGCCACCACTTCAGCAGCCTTTACATTTTTCCATTGCTTTGGTGAACTGCCTAATTCCACAAACATTGTTGGAGAATTTAATGATGGGCCATGATGAGTACATTCGTAAGAAACCTCAAATTCAAGTTCTCGTTCTTTGGTAAGTCTCGACATCTCTAATAAAGCATTTTTCATAGCACTGGCTGGTGATATTGAAACTTTATCAGGTTCTCCACCGAATTTAGCTTCTGACAGGTTACCAGGTGTATGAACAGAAAGTGTTGGTATTCCTTTGACACTGCTGTGTCTAGATAAAAAAATAAACAATTCAGGATGTAAAAGACTATGCAATATTTCTCTAGTAATTGAGTCGCAATATTCATTCCTGCTGGATCCTTTTTCGATACTACAAATAAATTCAAAATAAACTTCATCCTTCAATTTCATTAATGTGATATATACCCGTGCTCTAATTAAATCGAGTTTATTCAATAATATTAAATTATTAATAATATTTTCAAAAATTTTTTCTAGAAATTAAGTACAGAAGTAAGGTTCATGGTCGTTTATATGACTGCACTAGGTCATGATACAAAAGAGTGTGGGAAAGGGATTGGAAAATTTGAAGAAAATTCGAATAAAACGTTATCCCCCTCGAAACTTTCCTGCAAAGTCTCTTTGGGAGATAATAGCTGTTCCACCCAAGTCTGATCAAGATACTGAATTTATGATGCTTTATAAAGCAAATCCCAAGCATCCAGCGATAATTGAAGAGATGACAGAAGTGGTTGAAATAGAAGTCAATGAGAAAGCTTACAAAGAGCTAATGTGGCTTTTTAAAAAATATGAAGTACCATGCAGACCTATTGAAGAAGGAATAGAAGTAACACACATAGGAAATAAATCGAAATTCATCAATAATGATAAAAACAAATAAAAAACAATTTAAAAAAAGTTTACATAAATCGCTCTAATTTTGTTAATCCGATTATTTCCTCGAAATCTAAACCCAATGCATCGAGAATCTGATCAAAAGTAGATTGCAAATATGCAACATACTTGTCAACATCAACCTCGCTATTTACCGCAATTTGAACGGGTTTAACTCTTGGTTCTTTTAGAACTTTAACAAAGCTTATCAGATCTCCAGCTTTCATGTCATAACCTATTTTCTTTAAAAGTAGAGCAGCTTTCACATGTTGTGGTGTAGTTTTGGTATAAGCTTCAGGAGGTTTACCTAAAACAACATGAAAAGCAAGTTCCTCTGGCGTTTCTCCCCAACGCCGTTGTTTTAACCTTAGATAACGGTCCCTAATAATTTTTTTAATCTCTTTTTTTGCTTCCTCAAATTCTGAGGGAGATTGCACTTGCTCCAATCGATCTTCTAATTCATAAAACGCTTTCTTAATATAAGGAGGAATATGGCGTTTTTTCCCAGTCATACCTTTGACATCGACACCACCCCCCCGTAGGATCCCAAGATAATTGTTTTTGCGAGAACTGAAAACTGAATAACGATACCACTTTTCAACCTCTA
>JARRMB010000113.1:0-2465 GCA_037386325.1 Candidatus Bathyarchaeota archaeon | reverse complement strand
AGAATTAAAAAACTAGGAATCTCCCAAAAGTAATCTACGAACTAACTCTCTATATTTAGAGACGTTCGCTATATATAGCGAATATTATCTGCACCATACATTCCAAACCCTATTATTTAAGCAATAATTAAACTTTTTTATCGTGGCTGAAAAGTTGGCTGCTACTTGAAGCTTTAACTATTGATTTTTTTAACCACTTCAAAAGCAGAATAAAATATATGGAATCAATAATCATTAATGCCAGAATAAACAGTAAGAAAAAAGTTGAATTTTTTCATACAACAGAATCTCTTAAACCGATACTGAATAAATTCTGTGAAATTCTTGATATCAACATCGATTCAAAAAACAATGTTGAGATACACATAGATTTCAAGGACAGAGAACAATTGGAAAATTATCATTCACGAAATGAATTCAGCATCCTAAAAGGTTCTGTGATGAGTTTGTGTTATGACGTAGAAATTAAAATAGGTGATGCACTGGCTAGCTAATTTTAAAAATATTTAATACTGCATTCATGCATATCCAAATCTATTAACTAAAATTAATTTAAGAATAGGAACACAATAATGAATAAAAAAATAAATGGACTAAAAAAACTGAAACGAATCAAAAAAAGGAAATTGATATTCATTGTGCTTGTGCAATGGGTGAATTGTCGGAATTTGCTCAGGTAAAACCTGCAATAAAAACAGAAACAAAAATCCAGAAGAAAGATCTTAAAAAAGACAGTTCTAAAAAAGAGTCAAATAATAAATAATTATTAATAAACATTAGAAGGGATTCTATTATGTCAAAAGGAACAAAAAGAATAGCGCCAGATATGGATAAAATTATGGCGGAAGCTAAAAAAGCAGGCAAACTCAATACAGTACCTTTGGACTGGAATGAGGTGTATTACACAAATTGTCCGCTGGTATCGGCAAGTAATGTTGACCAGGAACTTGGCTGGACCAAGGAATTGTATAAGAAGATGGATGTTCAGTACCTATATCTTCGTGCTCGAAAAGAAAATAATTGGTATCCACACTACGTCCATAATATGGATAATTTAATCCGTTTTGGTGGCTTATTCCCTCCTGTTCATGTGCATGCTGATATCCGAAGAACAAAACTTTTAGGTGTAACTCATGCACCGAAAGAAGGTGGTGTGATGATGGTGCGCTCTCGTGATGATATTTACCGTATGGAAGATCTCAAAGGTAAAAAAATCGGACTTTCTAGGAGCCAAAACAAAATCAAAACCGACTGGTGGGGAATTCAGGAAGAACAGGGTATAGAACTAATGTTACGAATGAATGGAATGACTCGCGATGATGTAGAAATAGTTGAGTTCCCTTATCCTGACGATTGGTACGACAATCCAGAAATGATGGGACCACCTATGGAGAATCCATCAGAACTTTGGTTGAAACGCGATCACAAACATGACCTTGCTTTCCGCCCATTAGAAACAGCTCTTGAAAAAGGCGCAATTGATGCCATGTATAGCCAAAGCAAGGTGCTAAGTATACTTTCAGAAACAACTGGTAAGTTTAAATCTATTGAAGACCTTTCCAGATATCCCGACTGGACCTTACAGGTAGCCAACATTCCTGCTACTATCACCTGCACCGTTGAGATGGCAGAAAAGCATCCGGAACTTGCTGTAACATTTTTGAAAGGTATGATTAAAGTAGGGCGCTGGGCAAACGAGCATAAGCATGCTGCTGCAGCAATATTAGACAAGCAAACTTTCTATCGTGATGTTGAAGATACTTATGAAGGGATCAGACTAATTGATATGGTACCAAACCTTTCTCCACAGAATTTAGTCTCTGTTGAAATTGGAAAGGACTTTATGTTGAGCCATGGCTACATCAAAAACGATTTTAAAGTTAGTGAATGGGCAGCACCGGAATTTCTTGAAAAAGCAGCCAGAGAACTTTTAGAAGAAGAATGGAAGAAGAGAACCACTGCTAAACTTCCACAGGCAGCAGATCCTTTGGCTGCAGGTGGACGTATAGGTTAATCGTGATCAAGCTTATAGAATTAGAATTTTCTAGTATAAGCAATTATTGAAACATGCTACAGGCACTAACCGATATAGCACTATTGGTTGGTGCTTGGCACTTCATTGTTGATAGGAAGTCACCTAAAACTTAATGTATCCAGAAAAAATAAAGAGGTAATAAAATGAAAGTAATTATAATTGGCGGAGTAGCGGGCGGTGCATCTTGTGCAGCGAGACTTCGCAGAATGGATGAAAAAGCCGAAATCATTATGGTTGAACGCGGGCCTTATGTTTCATATGCAAACTGTGGTCTTCCTTACCATGTTGGCGGTGTGATTGAAAAAGAATCAAGTTTGTTGTTATCCAACGAAGTGTTGTTCAAGATGATGTTTAATATTGAAGTAAGAATAAATTGTGAAGCGACTGAGATCTTACCCAAAGAAAAGATGGTCAAACTTAGGAACACCGC
>JARRMB010000112.1:0-2473 GCA_037386325.1 Candidatus Bathyarchaeota archaeon | reverse complement strand
TGAAGTTTATGAGCTGTCTCTAATGCTTCGCCGCTTTTTATTAAAATTCCATTTTCAGCACCTTTTCCAACACCCACCATAATTGCAGTTGGAGTAGCCAAACCCATCGCACAAGGACAAGCAATTATCAAAACAGCAATAAACACAGTAAGAGAGAAAACAAATCCCAAACCCAAAAGATACCAAACAAAAAAGGATGCAGCTGCAGTTATCAAAACAGCGGGAACAAAATAACTGCTCACAACATCAACTAATCGTTGAATAGGCGCTTTAGACCCCAAAGCATTTTCAACCAATTTTATTATCTGAGCTAAAACAGTATCAGCTCCAACTTTTGTAGCCTCGAATTTCAACATTCCTGTTTTGTTTATAGTCGCCCCAACAACAGAATCACCAACCTTTTTTTCCACCGGAATACTTTCACCGGTAATTACTTTCTCATCAACTCCAGAATAACCATCAACTACAGTACCATCAACAGGAATCTTTTCTCCAGGTCTAACTAAAACAATGTCACCAACTAGAACATTTTCTACTGGAATCTCAATTTCTTCACTATCTCGAATTACCCGAGCAGTTTTAGCTCGAAGCCCCATAAGCTTCTTTATAGCAGCTGAAGTTCTACCTTTAGCTACAGCTTCAAGTAATTTACCTAAAGTAAGAAAAACCATCAAAGAAACTGCAGTCGTATAATATAGATTCCCTTCTCCGGAAAAAGTAACATAAACACTATAAAAATACGCAGCTGAAGTACCTAAGGTTACAAGAACATCCATATTTGGATTTTTATTCCTCAAAGCTTTGTATGCACCTACAAAAAAACTATGCCCAACAATAAAATGAACAGGAGTAGACAAAACAAAAAGCAGCAAAGGAACAAAATTATCAACAGGTAAACCTGGAAGAACAAACGGTAGAAAACGTGCATTACTATAAAGAACCACAGGAACTGTAATAATCGCAGAAAAGGCTAACTTAATTTTTAGTGAACGAATTTCTCGGTCTCTTTCTTTTTGTTCTGCATCACTTACACCTTCTTCAGGTTCAAGAACATCATATCCGACGTCACGAATGGTTTTCTTAATTATCTCTAAACTGATCTGGGCTGGGTTATATTCGACATTAGCTGTTTCTAAAGCAAGATTAACAGTGGCTTTGTACACTCCTTCTTTTCGATTAAGGACCTTTTCTATAGTTTGCGCACAAGTTGCACATGTCATACCAGTAATTTTTAATGTAAGGTTTTGATGAATCACCCGATAACCGATCTGATCAATAGCATCCTCAATTGTTTTTTGGTCAACCAAATCAGGATCGTAATCTATAATCGCTTTTTGAGCTGCAAAATTAACTGAAGAATTAATTACACCTTTTAATTTAGGTAATCGTTTCTCTATTGTCTGGGCACAAGTAACACAACTCATTCCAGCAATATCAAATACAATTCGTTTCCGCTTATCTTCAGTCACTTACTAATTCCTCTTAATTGACCATTACTTCCATAAATGTAAAAAGAAAATCAATTCTAGTGTTAACATGATACAAAACAGCTTCAGAGATTTTCTATCAATACCTGATGATTTTAAAAATATTTAATCATTACTTTTTTGTATTTCAAAAAAATCAAAACTTTATGCAATATGAACACATTAATAATAAATTTTAGCATTACCATAATGTTTTAATGAAACCCGATAAGTGAGAATCTAAAGAGAAAATTACATTTTGGAGGTGACTGACTCAATGGATGATAATGAACTTGAAAAAATAAAACAAGAAAAAATAAAGAAAATGTTGGATCAGGCTAAACCAGGAGTAGTTAAATTAGATTCCTCATCTTTTGACGACTTCTTGAAAACTGATATGCCAGTTCTAATTGACTTCTGGGCAGACTGGTGTATGCCCTGTAAAATGATGGGACCAGTAATGGAAGAACTAGCAAAGGCATACGCAGGAAGAGCTCGACTCGGAAAAGTAAACGTAGATAATAATCCTCAGATTGCAGGTCGTTATGGAATAATGAGTATACCACATTTCTTAATCTTCAAAAATGGTACACGCGTAGAAAAAATAGTTGGCGCTGTGGGTCGAGACCCTCTAGAAAATGCATTAAAGAAATATCTCTAAACAGAACTAATATTTGCCAACAAATAAGAAATTGGAATTAAACTCATTGACTACCAAAGTTTTCAAAGACGACTCAAAGCCAACAATTGGTTTTATAGTTAATCCCATTGCAGGCATGGGAGGAGCAGTCGGACTAAAAGGCACCGATGGAAAAGAAATTTTAGAAAAAGCCATTACTCTTGGAGCAAAACCCGTGGCTCCCTCACGGGCAGAAATTTTTCTTTCTGAATTAAAGATGATCCAACCTGACATTCATATCAAAGTTGGAGCTGGACAAATGGGAGAAGAAGAAACAAAAAACGTAGGATATATATATTCAATTTTTGGTGAAAAAAAGAACAAAACA
>JARRMB010000111.1:0-2476 GCA_037386325.1 Candidatus Bathyarchaeota archaeon | reverse complement strand
GAAAACTTTGAGATGATCGTAGGCAGAGACCTTTCATTGTTCACTAAACAGGATGAAGACATGAATCTTCAATGCAAAGTCCATGAAGTTGTTGCTCCACGTATTAAGCGTCCAGCTTCAATCTGTGAACTAACCGGACTAACATAGAACAATAACATGATCGTGTTAGACTGGTTTTCCTCCTTTTATTTTTCACCAAAAAAATATGAGAAAAAGAAGATGACAGACAGAATAAAACAAATTTCAAATCAACAAACAACAAACGATTATTCTACATTAATCTCTATAAAAGTGCCTTCTCAAGTTAGCAAACTTTTGATTCATCTAAAAGAAGAAAACACCAATGCGATTCTATATAAAATTCAGGGAGCCCAGGATTTAGATTTCTCTAATACAGAGGATCTTGCAGCTGAAACATCTTTGGCGAAGAATGGTTCAGTCTATGAAACTATAGGTGAACCCTGGCTGTTTATTCGGGTGTTACATAAGGCTGCTGTTGCTGACTCTCAGGGTAAAACTTCTTGTGTAATTTCGGGTTCAGGAGGCGACTAAATTGAGCTTAGACAAAAAGACTAGGATGGTGACTTTTGTTCATCAGCCTGATGCTGTCTTGGCTCAAGAATCTCCTGTTCAGAATACGTGGTATACTGTTCTTAATGTTACTCGAGATTGTAAGGTTTATGGGGTTACTGCATTAGTTTGGACAACAAATGAGACATTAGAAGTTAGAGTCACTGTTGATGGCAATGTGTTAGTGGGAACTGTTGATGCCACTCATACCACATACTATTATGTTCACCATAAGTTGTATGCAGAAGGTTTAGCTATTGACGGAAACCCGTTTTTGCTTGGAAAATATGCTCCTCTAGAGGGCAGAAGCATCAAAGTTGAAGTCCGAAAAACAACAGCTGCAGGTTCTGGAACTCTTGAATGCAGAGTAAACTACGCCAAAAGATAATCGGGGAGGTGAAATTGCTGAAATTCAAACTAACAAAAGGAAAAGGCTCAGTCAACAGATTCGTCGACGCAAACAACAAAATTTACCATCCAGGAGACATAGTAGATCTGCCTCAGACTTTTAAGGGTGAAAAATGGCTAGAACCACTTAACAAAACAGTTCAAAAACCTATGGTCCCAGTCACCCTGAAAGAAAATAAAACAGCTGTTGAGGTCCCTTTACCCGAAAAAACTACAAAAAAGCAGAAAAAGAAAAAATCTTAGTTGGCATCCCTCTTACAAAACACAATTATCATATTAAATTTCGAAATAAAGTAGTAGATTCTATCAAAGCTGCTTTAGCTGAAACAGATGTAGATTATCAGATTGTATTATCGCCTGAAACCAAATTACAAGATCTTCCTGGAGTAGTTGAAGCCTCAAATTTTCTTGTGCAAAAATGTTTAGATGAAAATTATGATAGACTCTGGATTGTAGAAGCAGATGTAGAAGTTCCCAATCATTCTCTTGTTAAGCTACTCTACGATGCTGACATAAACTTGGGAATTTATCCAAATCATAGACCTGATGAGCTTCGGATGATGACTGGATACTTCAAACAATATTGTAATCGGGTTAAGCCTGAAGTAAAAAGTGTCTTTGACATCAACAAATTGAAAGGAAAAATATTTACAGAAATGGTTTGGGCTGGAATCGGATGCGCATTACTTAAAAGAAAAGTTTTAGAAAAAATCCGTTTCAAATATGATCCTCGAGAGTATTCTCGGAAAGTCGGGGTTCATGATCAGCTGTTTTTGTTTGATGCTCAGCAATTAGGTTTCAAAGTCTTGCTTCATGGAGATGTAATCTGTGGACATCATCCTGAGTGGTCTCTTCAAAAGCTGGAGGATTCATTTAATGGATGCTGATGTTAAACGTGATCTTGTACGTAAAGCAATTCTGTTGCAAATCAAAAATGGATTCAATCGCTATACTCACATCAAAGATAAAGCAACTGTATATTGCAATGATTTTGCATCATCAAATTCTATCAAAAAACAGCTATTCAAATACCTATTACCTCAAGGCTACATCAAAAGAACTAATCCTGGAAAATATCAACTAACACAAAAAGGCGAACTGATTCTAACTGTTTATTCTCAAAATTCAACCAATTAGAAGCAAGAAGACTATCCAGAAATTGATCCTAAACTTATCTCTCTAACATAAAACAATTAATCTAAATGCAAAAAACAAATAGCCGTTCTAAAAAATAGAACAACAAATATTTTTAAGTCAAACTTTTTTGACCGAGATAAGTATAATTTAGTCAATTTTTGTTAACGAAAATCCCTTTATTTTCAGAAAACATTGTATATTGGGGGTCTGTAGTGGGGACTATAAAGGCAACATTAACAATCTTACTAGTTCTTACTCTAGTTTTGGTTTCTTTTCCACAAATTGTAGATGTAAAGGCTCAAAGTTTAATCTATATTAGAGGTGATGGAAAAGTCGAAGGAACAGATAAAATCATTCAGAG
>JARRMB010000110.1:0-8393 GCA_037386325.1 Candidatus Bathyarchaeota archaeon | reverse complement strand
TGGTTACGCTCAGGAATATCTTTTTCATTTTCTTAGAACAAAGAATTGTCTGTAAAAATTCTCATCTAACCTTTTACAACACCTATAGGAACTAAACGGACAACACGTGTTGCAATTCCCACTTTATCGCTTACTTCAACAACATTATCAACGTTCTTATAAGCCATATCAGCTTCCTCAGCTAAAACAACAGAGCTAGCAGATTTAACAACTATTCCTCTAGACTCTAAGTTCTGTTTTATATCTCCACCCCAAAACCTTCTTTTAGCAGCTGACCTACTTAACATACGCCCTGCTCCATGAGCAGTTGAGCCAAAAGTGAGTTCCATAGCCTTATGTGTTCCAACTAAAAGCCATGAACTAGTTCCCATACTTCCAGGAATTATTACTGGCTGCCCAACAGCTCGGTAATCTTGAGGAACATCTTTATGTTCGGGAGGAAAACAACGTGTTGCTCCTTTTCTATGAGTTAAAACTTTAGTCTTTTTACCTTCTATTACATGTTCTTCAACTTTCGCTATATTATGAGCAACATCGTAAACCAAATTCAAACCGAACTCATCTGACGGCTTCTTTAAGACATCTTCGAAACTTTGGCGTACCCAATGGGTTATTACTTGGCGATTGACAAATGCATAATTCACAGCACAAGCCATAGCTTGATAATAGTCTTGTGCCTCATCGCTTGTAGCAGGAGCACAGGCAAGTTCTCGGTCTGGTAGGGATATATTATATTTTTGAACAGCTCTTTCCATTACTCTAAGATAATCTGAACATGTTTGATGACCAAAACCTCTGGAGCCGCAATGAATTAAGACTGTCACTTGTCCTTCTTGGTTAACTCCAAATTTTTTTGCAACTTTTTTATTGTAAATTTTGTCAACTTTTCCTATTTCTAAGAAATGATTACCAGATCCAAGAGTACCACTTTGAGGAAGGCCTCTTTGTTTGGCTCGAGATGAAACTTTATCTGGATTAGCCCCTTCCATGCAACCTCCTTCTTCACAATGTTTGATATCTTCAGGTCGCCCTAATCCTTTTTCAACAGCCCATGATACGCCTTCTGTAACCAACTTATCTAATTCGTGCAAATTTAGTCTGAAGTCTTTTCGACTGCTTCCAAGTCCACTAGGAACATTTTTGAAGATAGTATTTGTAAGGGTTGCCAGATATGGTCTGATTTCACTTTCAGAAAGATTTGTTGTTAATAACCGGACACCACAATTGATATCATAGCCTACTCCCCCTGGACTAATAACACCATTCTCATAATCTGTAGCTGCCACTCCACCTATAGGAAACCCGTATCCTTCATGACCATCAGGCAAAGTTATTGCATAATTGTAAATTCCAGGTAAATGAGCAACATTAGAGCATTGATCTAATGTTCTGTCCGTTTTAATTTTATCAATAAGTTGTTGATCGGCAAAAATCATTCCAGGAACGCGCATCCCTGATTTGTAGCTTTTAGGAATAACCCATTGGTAATCATCAACCTTTTCGATAGGTACCGATGGAACTCGCTCTCGGAATTTTTTATGCCTACTCACAAAATCACCGTTATACAGAGTTGCGTTTAGGAACTTATAAATTCTGATGTAAAAGTTGAATATAATTTAAAAAAATTAAAATCTATATTTTCAAACAAGATTCTTGGTTCTGAAACCTTTTACGAATTGATATCTTCTTTAGCAATTATGAAAAATGTGAAGGTTTCTTGGACTATCGGATGTTGGATATCGTTATTCATAATTTCAATATATCATATTTACATTTGCAATTATACCAATATTTTTCCGGTTTGGTATTCTACAATAATAGTTTGGTTTTCAGGATTTGTAGCCCTCTCATCCTTGGTAAGAAAAAATGAATTTTAGTATTAAAAATCAAAATTAAGTTAATTTTGACTCAATCAATACTATTTTCTCGAATGGAAATTTTAATTGAGCAATAATTTGTGTCTTCATATTTCTTTGCCTAAACATTTCAAGAGTTCTATGTTCATCTGAAAGAGACGATTGAATAAGGAGAATTTTTCCTTTGTTAAATAAAAAGAGAGGAGCTTCAGTTATAAATCGATCAATCACTTTTCTTCCATTTCTTCCTCCTGCCCAGGCTTTTTCAATCCAACTTTTCTCTTCCTCAGGCTCACTTGGTAAATATGGAGAATTGAAAATTATCAAATTGAATTTCTTATGAGGTATAATCGATTGAAATAGATCCCCCCGCAAGAAATTGATTTTTTCCTTTACAGAATTAGATTTTGCATTCTTTATTGCACAATTTAAAGCAAATGGATTTATGTCAACAGCTAAAACGCTTTTTGCTTTTTTTGCCATTATGATGGCCAAAATTCCACAACCCGTGCCCATGTCTAAAACATCATCAGTTTCTAAAACTCTCCCAATCAAACATCGATTATATTTTAATCTTTTTTCCTGTATAATCTAGGTACAGTTTCCCAAATTCCTCTGCAACTGTTCGTAATTGAGCGGAATTAAGAACAGGCCCATCTTTACAGACTCTTAGTTTTCCTATTGAACAGCTTCCACATAATCCAATAGAGCAACGCATTATCCGTTCCATACTGACCTGAATAGGAATATTAAATTTTTCAGCTAAAATAAACAAGTTATACATCATTTGTTCTGGTCCACACGTGTATATCATATCAAAATCTTCTTCTGCTAATTTTTCTTCTACCTGCTCAGTAACTAGACATTCAATTCCATAACTTCCATCTTCTGTTGTAAATAAAAATTCTGAATCTAGCTGTGAAAGAATTTTAGGTATTCGGTCTAAAAATAAAAGATTGTTTCGACTTTTTGCTCCACTCATAACAGTAATTTTGTCTACTATTTTAACAAGCTCTTCAGTTAAAGGCATTAAAGGACCTATTCCAGTTCCACCGCCAACCACCAACACATTTCCTTTTGTTAGATCAAATCCATTTCCAAAAGGTCCCCTAATTCCTATCTTTTCTCCAATTTTTTTCTCATTAAGAGCTGTACTTGCATCGCCTACAGAATTTACCGTTATAGAGGATAAACCATTTTGATTTATTCCAGAAAGACTTATTGGAATTTCATCAACTCCTGGTATCCAAACCATAACAAATTGACCTGGAAATGCATGAATACAAAGATTATCCTTAAAACTTAAAGTGTTAACAGTTGGATTTTCTTTCCTGGAAGTTAATATTTCAACTATTCTCATTCGATTAACACTTTCAAGCGGAAGAGAAATCGAAGATGACTTGTCCGAATGATAGCCCATTTGAATAAACCAACCATCTTAATCGAATATTCTATCTAACTTATAGAATTGGTTATTTTAAAATGCTTAATTTATTCTTTAAAGATATTGGTTGATTTACAGGGTAAATGAAAAAATTGTGCTCTAATATTTGTGTGATAAACCTACAATTTCGTTAACATTCTTTAATCCTTTTCTTTTTAAATAAGTTTCAATTCCTTCAGTTACAGAACGGAAGACATTATCTCCTTTGAAAGCGATAGCTGTTCCTATTTGAACGGCAGATGCACCAGCTAGCATAAATTCAACAGCATCTTGCCAACTGCTTATTCCACCGCATCCAATAATCGGAATATCAACTGAACGGAAAATATCATACACACATCTAATTGCCATAGGTTTTATTGCTGGTCCAGACAATCCCCCATATTTGTTAGCTAAAATAGGTCTGTTAGTCTCTGTATCTATAGCCATTGCCTTAAAGGTATTTACAGCAGTAATTGCATCTGCACCAGCTTTTTCAACGGTTTTAGCAAGATCTGATATGTTAGTAACATTGGGAGTCAATTTGACTATGATTGGTTTTTTAACTATTTTCTTAACATCTTTTACAATCTTTGCCAAGAGAATTGGATCGCACCCAATCTCTGCTCCAGCTTTCTCTATATGAGGACAAGATACTTGATCCATTTCTTCTTTGAAGTGATTAATTCCTGAATTAGGTAAACCCATCGCATTAAGTAAACCGCATTCAGTTTGAACGATTGTTGGATTTGGATAACCCATTCTTGGTTTTAGTCCCATTGATTTTGTAATTACCGCACCTGCTCCTGCTTCAATTACACGCCTTAATGATAATCCTGTATAACCAAGGATTCCTGAAGCGAGTATTGTTGGATTGGCAAGTTTTAATCCACATAAGTCAATCGTAATCATAGGATTCATTTGAGACCCTCTGTTGCAGTAAAAGTTATCCACTGCCAAGATAAATGTTAGGAAGTAACTCTTAATGTTATATAATAAATGGTGGATAACCTGTGAAAGCAACAATCGTAGAATCTGTTATTGGTTTTTTTGGTTTTGGAGAAGATAACAAACTGATAGAACAAGTCTTTTTTTCAAAAGATCCATTAGAAACTGCTAAAAAACTCAGAAATATAGAAGAAGGAAAAATAATAGAAGAGATTTCAACTTTAATCAATAAATTGAAAACAAAAGGATATTCAAATTTTGTTTTTGATAATAAAGAAATAGTAAGAAAGATTCAGGAAAAGCTTAACATTGAAGCAAGTTTTGAAAAATCTTCAGAAGCAAGTAGAATATTTCGTGAAAATTTTGATAATTTTGCTTTAGAATCAAAATTTTTTAAAAATAAGGATCAGATTCGTGCATATATTCATAATGTTTCAATTGAACTTGCAAAGATTAAGATTAAGAAAACCATTGAAAAAAGAGATCTGTTGGTTGCACAAGCTGTACAATCTATTGATGATTTAGATAAATCGTTAAATCTTTTCATGAATCGGATAAGGGAGTGGTTTGGATTACATTTTCCAGAATTGGATAGACTTCTTGATAAACATGAAACTTATGCTCGCCTCATTGTTAATTTAGGAGAACGAAATAATTTCATTGAAGAAAAACTTGAAGAAGAAGGATTACCTAAGAATAAATCTCATTCTATAGCTGAAGTTGCAGCGGCATCCATGGGGGCTGACATAAGTCAAGATGACTTGGTTCAAATTCAAGATGTAAGTTCTAAGGTTCTTAATTTATATGATTTACGTCAATCATTAGAAGGGTATGTAGATTCAGTTATGAGCGATGTTGCACCAAATATTCGGGCAATCGGTGGTTCACTTTTAGGTGCACGTTTATTATCCATGTCTGGAGGATTACTAAATTTAGCAAAGTTACCGGCAAGTACAATTCAGGTTTTAGGTGCAGAAAAAGCTCTTTTTAGAGCGTTGAAGACAAAGGCACTACCGCCTAAACATGGAATAATATTTCAACATCCACTTATTCATGATGCTAAACGATGGCAAAGAGGAAAAATCGCCCGTACGTTATCTGGAAAATTAAGTATAGCAGCTAGAGTTGATGCATTCAATGGCGAATTTATGGGAGACAAGTTGAAAATCGAACTTGAGAAAAGAATTGAAGAAATAAAAGAAAAATACGAAAAACCTCCTGTATCTTTACATACTAAGAAGGATTCTGGCAGAAAAATAATTGATAGAAAAGAGCCTCGGAGAAAGAAGCGTGGTCGTAGACGTTAAAGTACATACCAATTTTCCTGGAATATATTGGATTACTTCTGAAGATAGAAGCAAAAAGTTAGGTACTAAAAATATAGCTCCTGGATTTTCAGTCTATGGAGAAAGACGAGTTAGTTTTAATAATGAAGAGTATAGGTTTTGGGATCCATATAGAAGCAAACTTGCAGCTGCAATATTGAACGGTTTAGATAGGGTTCCAATATTTCCTGGAAGTAAGGTATTATATTTAGGTGCAGCTTCGGGCACAACTGCAAGTCATATTTCTGACATAATAGGCGAAAAAGGACAAGTATATTGTATCGAATTTTCCTCGCGTTCTATACGGGAACTAGTTAATAATGTTTGTACTCATCGTTACAATATGTTACCGATTTTAGCAGATGCGCGATTACCTGAATCTTATTCATGCATGATTGAACAGATAGATAGTATATATTTTGATGTAGCTCAACCTGAACAGGCTCGAATACTGGCAGATAATTCAGATATTTTTCTAATCAAAGGCGGGTGGGTGATGATAACCATTAAGGCTCAAAGTATCGACGTAACTAAAGAACCTACTGAAGTATTCAAAAAAGAAATCGAAATTTTGGAATCCAGAGGTTTCAATGTTCAGAATGTCATAAATCTTGAACCATTCGATAAAGCACATGTCATGGTCGTTGCATATAAAAAATAAACAATTTCCTTCTTAGTTTTTTTAAAAGTAAACAATATTAAATCAATAATATTGGTTGAAGTTTATTGAGAAGCTTTTATACCGCTAATGAGTTCGTGTATATCGAAACCAACATTTTTTCCTATGTATCCACCTTCTAAAACACCGAAAACTGGTTTTTTTAATTCACCTATTCTTTCTCCAATTTTATAATAACATTTAGAAGTTAAATTTAATGAAGCTAAATCTCCTTCGTGAGCATCAAAACCTGCAGAAATGGCAATTCTCTCGATATTTTCTTTTTTTACTTGGTTTAAAGCTAATTCTAAAGTCTCCAAATATAGTTTATCTCCAGTTGAATGAGGCAATGGAAAATTAAGACAGTTATCTGTCGATCTTAATCCTGTTCCAGGATAGGTTGGATATCTATGTAACGAAATAAATGTTACTTTTTCATCTCCTTGAAAAATTTCCTGTGTACCATTTCCATGGTGTCCATCGATATCAATAATTAAAGTTTGTTGATTCATCTTTCTTACTGCAATTGCAATGTTGTTGAAATAACAAAAACCTAAAGTTGAAACTCCCATAGCTTTTCCGTTTATTCCAGCATGATGACCAGGAGGTCTCATAAGAGAGAATCCATTCTTTTCAGCTGCAAGTAAAGCTCCACCGGCAGAAAGTAGAGCATAACCATAGATATTTGCAGGTGCAGGAGTGTCACCATCGAAATAACTTCCGGGTTTTGCGTTCTTAATTAGATCAACGTACTTTTTTGAATGGACAGTTAACAAGTCATTTTCTGATGCAGAATCTGGTTCCAAGAATTCATATTTTGTTTCAAGAAAATGTTGCGCAGTTTCCACACGTTTCGGATTTTCGATATGTCCAGGCCAAGTATAATCTAGACATTTAGGTGAAAAAACAATAAACATTTTCTTATATTATGCTCCTTTATGAGCGAATCTTTCTTTTTTATAAATTGAGGTACCTATTGTGATTTTTTCAATAATTCTCCTAATCTAGAACTAATTGTCTGATGGATCTCATTTCGAAGATTATTTCCAGTCAAATTTTTCATCCTAATTAGTTCGACCTTCTTTGCAAGTTCAATATCACCTAATGCGCGAATCCAAAACTCGAAATCTTTTCGAGGAGCATGAAATTCTATTGAATTCAAATCAATTGTTTTGAGTTTATCAGCAAAATCTTCTAGACTATTAGAGTAAATACCAGAATATTGATCTAAATCATAGTAAAAATGAAAAGCTTTCTCCAATGAAACGGGTTTTAGAATATTTAAAGCAAGAGTCTTATCAATAATTGGCATTCCAATTGCCTGTTTTCCAAGATTTGTTACCATATATTGGTGTGTTTCTGGAACTGATACATATTTAGCTTTAATAAGACCCAATAAATATCCCATCGTTGAGGAAGAATTTAACCCAAGTTTATCAGCTATTTCTTGAAGGGTCAATGGTTTTCCTGCAGCCCATAAGATCACTAAAATTTTACCCCTGATTTTGCTTGCACTCATGTTCTGAACAACCTAGAGAATAATTACTAGTTTATGTTATTATCTCTAACGGTCCAAAACATGACAAAAAATAGTACATAAAAGATTAGCTTTATACATTTTTTAAAAATTATGAAAAAAATTTATTTTAATTACTTCATTTCGATTTATTTTGATTGAAAATAAGAAAAATGAATAATCATCAACTTTATTAGATTCATTATTGACAGGTTAATTAGGTGTCATATCATGGAAAAGACTGTAAAGCAACAAGTTGAGCAATGTATTGAAGAAGTCAGACCACAATTGCAAGCAGACGGCGGAGACATAGAACTAATAGACGTAAAAAATGGCATAGCAAAGGTAAAATTGAAAGGCGCTTGTAATGGATGCCCAATGTCATCTATGACGCTTCAATGGGGAGTCGTAAGCTGCATAAAGAAAAGAGTACCTGAAATTAAGAACGTTGAAGTTGTCCAATAATACCACAAATCTCCTAATCGTATAGTTTACGAATTATCTAATTTATTGTAGGGAATATTTGATGATCCTAGTGCATATTAGGTGAGTAAAGTGTCATTTAACCATCGTTAATGTGGTGTATTTGTTTATTTAATACTATTTTATCGGTCGATAGTTAGGTTTTTTATTGAAAAAAAGATTAGCTAAACAATAAACAATCTTT
>JARRMB010000109.1:0-2679 GCA_037386325.1 Candidatus Bathyarchaeota archaeon | reverse complement strand
AAGAAGCTCACATTTCTCTTTTTCAAGATTTTCAATCTTCTCTTGCAGATTTCTATACATCATCAACAGTGCCTCTAATCTAGAAGAAACTTCTAGTTTAAGATATAATGATTATTACAGACGAAACCATAATTCAAAATTAGATATATAAATTGAAGTTGGTAAAATATTTCAAGTAAAAAAGCGATTAAAAATGGATAAAGATATTGATTCTCAAAAATTGGATAATAATTTTAATTTTATTTTCCCAAATTGGGGACAAATTTATGCTTCACTTATTGACCTCTCTGATATTATTCAAAAAAGTCATTTTGAACCAGATTTAATTGTTGGAATTTCAAGAGGTGGCTTGATTCCAGCCAGAATTTTATCTGATTTATTACAAAATCCCAAATTAGCTAGCATAACAACTGAATTTTATTTCGGGATCGGCAAACCAACCTCTAAACCTGTTATTACCCAGCAAATTTCCATTTCAATTAAGAACAAAAAAATTCTTGTTGTCGATGATGTGGCAGATTCTGGAAAAAGTCTAACATTAATAAATCATCATTTGAAAGAGAAGGGTGCCAAAGAAATAAAATTTGTAACGATTTATCTAAAGTTCCAAAGTTCCTTCATTCCAGATTATTACAAATTAAAAACAAATGATTGGATCGTATTTCCTTGGGAACTTAAAGAAGCAACCAAATTAATTGTTCAAGAACTTGGGTTAAAAGGAAAAAATATAGAGTATTCAAAAGAAAAACTAATCAGTTCAGGAATGAACAAGATGCTAATAGACCGATTTATCAAAGAAATTTTTGGTGAATAGTTATGGAAAAACCAATCCTTGACAGACAAATTACAATAATTGGTTTTAGAAATGTAAAGATACCTAATATTGACAAATTTCTCGAAAAATTCAGAAATGAGGACGAGAATAATGTTATCCAGTTTTTTGATGCAGAATATGTTGCTGGTCGTCAACATTTATTTTTTGCAGCATTAAATGCACTTCAAGCATTCGAAAATAAAGTTAATATATCTAATAATTTAGCAGTTGAGACAATTCTCTATGCTTCAGCCCAAAGACAAATTAAAAAAGCTGTAAAAATGTTAGGTATCAAAAAAGATTCTGAAAATTTGGCAGTTTTAATAATTTCAGAAAATCCAAATAAAATAAACGAATATTTGACGATAGTTGAGAATATGGTTACAGGTCAAAAAGATGATACAATTCTTGAACTTACTGACCAAAAATTTTTAAAAATAAAAAATTTATTCGAAATTTCTGACTTAGAATTGGAATCTAAACTTTGGGAAAAAGGTCAAGAGAAAGAAGCCTTAACCAACCTTGTAATAGAACATATGGCTTTACTAGGAACTAAGAGCTAAAACTTTCAAAAGCTGTATGAGGCTTATTGGGCCTTCTCTTATTATCTTCGGTTTTTCTGATATCAAATCAACTACTGTAGACGGTATTCCTTGAGAGGTTGGTCCTCCATCTAGTACGATATCAACATTTTCTTTTAATTTTTCAGAAATCTCATCAATGTTTTTTGGAGACATATCACCTGTTTCATTGGCGCTTGACCCTATAAGAAGACATCCACTTAATCGTATTAACTTGACAGCAACTATATTGTCAGGTATTCTCAAACCAACAGATTTTTGATTAAAAGTAACCAAATCTGGAAGAGTATCTTTTTTGGGAAAAATTATAGTAAGTGGTCCTGGCCAAAACTTTTTAGCTAATTTTTTTCCATTTAGTGATAAAACTGCTATTTTTTGAGCAGCATTCATTTCAGAAGCAAGAATTGGAAAAGGTTTTGTTCTGTTACCCTTTATATCAATTATTCGTTGAACAGAATCAACATTAAAAGGATCGCAACCTAAACCATAAACTGTTTCTGTAGGAAAGACAACTAGGCCACCTTTTTTGGCAACTCTAGAAGCTTCCTTAATGTTCTTTGGTGTAGCCTCTAGAATTTTCATGGTCCTTTTCGACTCATGAATCTGTTTAATTAGTTTCTATCTTGCTCTTGATTTAACTCTTGGACCTAGTAGTGTCCAGAGCCATTCCACAAATTCTCTTAGATTCTTAGTTTGTATATATACGTCTCCTGGACCACTTATTTCTGTGACTAATCCTTCTCCTCCAAGAATTGTAGATTTTAGTCCTCCAAATTTTCTAACTTTGTAATCACAAGTATCACTAAAAGCAACTAGATGATAGTTGTCGACAATCAATGTCTTTCCAGATTCGAGAGTATGTTTATCGATGGCTCCAAAAGTATTGATAAAGAGTTTGCCTTCTCCTGATACTTTTATCATAAAAAGTCCTTGTCCAAACAAACCTTTCGTGAATCCTTGCCATTTCATATCTAAATCGATTTTTTGAGTCGAAGCTATAAATGATGAGGATTGAATAATATATCCGTTGTTGGGTTTAACTTCTAAGGTTTCAATATCTCCGACTGGGGCAGAAACAAAAGCAACTTCTCCAGAATTATCTTTTGCTTTGTAATCATTTACAAAAAAGGATTGTCTTCCAAGCAATGAAAGTCCTAATGTACCAAGGAAACTTTTTTCTCTTTTTCTAGTATTAACTTCAATATTTGGTTCCATATATGTCATGGCCCCAGCTTCTGCGGTTACTGATTCATTGGGATCTAGATTCACAACGAGCATCGAATA
>JARRMB010000108.1:0-2709 GCA_037386325.1 Candidatus Bathyarchaeota archaeon | reverse complement strand
TGCTTGTAATAGCTTAGTACTGACACATACAAAATTTTTCATAACGCTATCAAAGTTTTTAGATTACATGAACCATTAATCAAGAGAGTGTAAAAAAATCTTATCATAAAACAAACACGAGATATTGTATCAAATTGAAAATACTTTTGATCTTAGCTGCTTAAGTTAATTTTTAATCTATTATTTATTCAAATTCAATAATTCATACTGTCAATTTTTAGTAATACTAACACAACTCTAAAAGCAAAATTATATTTCTATATTTAATGAGGGTGCTTATCATAGATGATAACTTTGGTATCAGTGAAATGCTATCAAAATATTTTCAAAGCAAAGGATATGATACTGAAGTGATAAATAATCCAAGCAAAGCGGTAAACCAAATAATGAAGGGAAATTTTGACTTTGTAATTTTAGATATTTTGATGCCTAATGTTAGCGGAATTGAGATTATCAATGCATTAGAGCAGAAAAATGCCCTTCAAAACCAAAAAATTGTATTGTTATCTTCACTTGATATTACATCAAGCCAAACAAGTCAACAATTAAAAAAAGAGGGAATTCAAAACATCTTTAAAAAACCAGTACGACAGAGCCCAATTAATTTAAAATAACAACCTAAATCAAAAAATTCTGAATTTTTTAAAACTAGGTTTATGGATTAACCTGCGTTTTGGGGATAAAATGAGACGCAGGTAGACGCGAAAAATAAATAGAATTTGTTAGCCTATAATCTTGGCATAACACTGAGTTTTGATTTTGCTGAAATTGCAATTATCGATATTATTGCAACTGCCAATATCATTGCAGCAATTGTTCCAAACTCTGGCACAACTTGTTTTGTTGTGATTTCACCAGGAACATTTACGTATAGCTTATCATGGCCAAATCCAACTGATTCAACTGTTATTACAACTGGCATTGAATCTGAAGCATCAGCAGACAAGGCTGCTGTTGTATGTATGTTAGTCAAGGTTCCTTTGTGCATATGTCCTTCTTCATCAAGAATTACATCTGAGCCCTGGGTTGCCTTAATGTTGTATGTGATATGTTCTACTCCATTTCCATCAAGGTCAGTCAAAGTAAGATCAATTGTCATGGCTTTGTTTGCCAATCCATCGCTTGTTTGAATTTCTGCCATAATTTCATCAAGATCCATAACTACTGTTGATTTTGGTGCTGAACCTGCAGCCTGAACTTTTACAATTCCTTCCATCCAAGGGTGAACTACACAAAAGTATGGAAAAACCCCGATTTCATTGAATTCATGAGAATAGAAGGTTCCCGTTGGGAATAATCCACTATCGAACTTTTCTGAGAAACCATCTGCTGCGCTGCCAGATGTAACAGTATGAGAAGCTAAATCATTATTTCTCCATGTAACGGTTGAACCAACGCTTGTTGAATAGGAATATGGGAGGTAACAACTGTTGGTAGACTCACATCCAGGTACAGAGGTTCCTTGGGCTACAATAACATCTACGTTCAGTTTAGTTGGAGTAGGAAACTCTGAAATATGTCCAGAAAAAATATAGATTTTTTCATTATTATTCAAAGAACCAAAAGTTGTCTCTATTGTATACCAACCTTCCTTTTTCCAATTTGGACCGGTAATAATAATACTTTTTTGATAAGAGCCATCAAAACTTGGTTTTATCGATTCTACTACAGAAATCTCATTGTCTGGGTTTAGAACCAAAAGAGTGATCGACTTTTCTGAGGAAGTGTTTGATACCCAACCAGAAACTTGTATTTTTTCTCCTTGATAATAACGATCTTTGTCAATAGATAGTGTGATGGTAGAAGTTTCTGAAGAGCCTTCGGGAACATATGTTCCTTGAGGCACACTAGCAGCAAATGCATTATCAACTCCAAAGAAAATTACTGTAATTATTCCTATGATAAGAAGATTATATAATTTCAAACATCCATTCTTTTGGGATTTACCTATTAAGTATAATCGAGGATTTGAAACACAGGGATTGAACTTGTATATTTCAGGAGTCCATAGAAAAGTTTCAAAAGGATTTAGTGTAAAATGTATACCACTCCGCATTTGTATAATATACATTAAGTATTAACTTATGAAAGTCAATAACCGTGTAAAGATATGCTTTTTCAAACAATAAGATGTCCTAGCTGTATGGCAGAAATTCTAGATTATTACTCGAAGAAATATCACGGACACCGAGGACGTTGTTTGGTATGTGAGAATGATATTCCTTTAGATTAATCAATTGTTCTATCCTTCCCAAAATAATTTCAAAATCTCATCAAAATTATTCTCGGGGATTCGAACTTGTCTATTTTAGGGGTTCAAAAGACAATTACGTTTTATTTGCTTTCCTTTCAATTACCAAAATTGCAATAACTATTGCAACAAATGCAATCTGAAAGACCTCGGTTAGAATTCCATTGTCACTGATTCTTCCTCCCCTACCAGTGATAAAATTATCAGGAATTCTTGTAATTACCCAGATCATGATAAAGACGATTGTTCCTCCAAGTCCTACAGAATACCAAACAGGTCCCCATTTTCTAACCATAGGAACAACCCAAAACACCTGAGCGGCACCCCCTACAACAAATAGAATTTGAGAGTTCATGTTGTTTGACGGGATTCCCAATGAAAGGTGAATTATTCCTGCAATGGCAGTAGTAGCCGCTGCTGTATAAAACAAAATATCTCTAGTGTTCATATCCTCTGAA
>JARRMB010000107.1:0-3525 GCA_037386325.1 Candidatus Bathyarchaeota archaeon | reverse complement strand
ACCCAAATCACTCCTAGTAAAATAATTAATTTTGCCTTCTTTTTCCTGTCAACCATTAAATCTAATACAATTTAGGGAATATTAAACTCATGTGAATTTATTTTGTAGATTGGCCTCCATCTACAGCAAGAATGGCTCCTGTAGTCCAAGAGGAATCTTCCGAAGCTAAAAATAAAATCGATTTTGCAACATCTCTTGGCGTTCCTATTCGTCCTATTGGATGATCATTATCCATAAATTCTCTATCTTTGTCTGTTTTCAAAAATGGTTTAGTCATATCAGTATCAACTACTCCAGGACACACACAATTAACACGAATTCTATCTTTCGCATACTCTAATGACCAACACTTTGTTAACACAATTAATGCCGCCTTAGAAGCTGAATACGCATCAGCATTAAATCCTTCATATGCTTTTAATCCTGCATCAGATGAAACATTAACAATCGTGCCTGAAGATTTTTGCAAGAAAGGTATTGAAAACTTGGTAAATCTAAACTGTCCATTTAGATTTACATTTAGAACTTCATTCCATTCTAAATCTGATATTTCATGTAATTGTTTAATTTTAGGAAAGATCCCTGCGTTATTAACCAAAATATCCAACCTCCCAAACTTTTCTATTGTTTTTTCTACAACTGTTTTGACTTCTTCTTCTTTTGTAATATCTGCCGAAATTGGATAAACATTAGTAAGTTGATTGGAAGCATTTTCTAATTGTTTTACATTTTTTGAAGTAATTACAACTGTTGCTCCATTCTCTGAAAAAATTTTAGCAGTTTCAAATCCTATACCTCTACTTCCACCAGTGATTATTGCAACTTTTCCTTTTAATCTCAATAAGTACATCCTAAAATTTCGTAATTTATACCTCTTCAAAATTTTGTATAGATTAATCATTATCCATAATCTAATCTTACAGTAAATCTATTTGATTATCAGTTCTTGTGAATTTAGTTTTTTAATTGAATATCTATTAAATTCCATTCTCTCCCTTAATCTAAGAAATTTAGTTCAAAAGTTTAGCAAATACATAATCAATCATTTGTTCTAAAAATTTTAAAAAAATTATAAAAATTTACAAATATTTATTTTAAATGATAAATAGTTAAAATAACTATATGAAACAATGTTGAAGGACATTATTCCTATCGACTAAAGTAGCGTGGCCCAGCAGAACGAAAAAGGCAATCAGGCTTTCAAAGACCTGACCACGAGAGGAAATCTCTCATAGTTCTGCAATAAGTGGGGCACGCCTTTTAATTTTCAATAATATCTACTGATACACTACCCATAATGTTTCCGTTAGGATTAATCTGAATGAAGATTTCTTGTGGAGATGAAACATTAATGATCTTTTTTCCATCATAATCCCAGGTATAATACTCAGAAATTCCTGTCTCATGTAATGTGCCATTTAATTTGAAATCTTCCCTAAATTGAAATTCATTTCCTTCCAACTCTATTGATAAAATCTGAGGACTATCTCCATTTGGAACAAATCTGAAAAAATAATCTCCTTTATCTAACTCAAACTTACTAGAGTATACCCCTTCGTTATATTGGTCAGGATCAGCAAGAGTCACATGGAAAAGAATTTGATTTTTATCTTCAGAACTATCAGGCTGGGAAATAACGAAAATAGTAATTATTATCATCACAACAGGAATAATCAGAATTTTTTTCCTCATTTTAATAAAATGACACACAATAACAAAAATAAATTTCTAATCGTGCCTAAATAACTTAGAATAGCTATTTCTAGGTAAATTTGGTAAGTGAAATTTGGTTTACTGTGAAGCAATCTTTACACCGGAAATTAAGTATAAATTTTAAAATTAATACCGTTGACACAACTTAAGGATAAATGGACTAAACAACCACAACCAACCATTTCTGAGAAAATCAGTGATGTAATCAAACCAAAAGGTCCACTAAAACCAAGAGTTCAAACGGCAATTAAAAAATTATCATTACAAATTTCAAAGTTAGATGGTATGTTAAATAAACTCAAAGAACGTGATGCGAAACTATTTCAACGAATTGTAGAGGCAACTCAAAAACATGATGCTCAAACAAGTAAAGTATTATCTAATGAATTAGCAGAAGTAAGAAAAGTAACAAAAATTTTAAGCAACGCAAGAATTGCTCTAGAACGAATAGAATTAAGATTAACTACAACAAATGATATTGGCGATACAGTAATGACTATAATGCCAACCATGGGATTGATGAAGAATCTTAAATCCTCTCTTGGAAAGATAATGCCTGGTGCAGAGCAAGAAATTGGTCAAATGGCAGATATGTTGGGTGGATTTATGACTGAGAGTTTCGCCGGGGATGGTGCCTTTGGTATTGATGAAACAACAAATATAGAATCAGACAAAATTCTCCAGGAAGCTGCAGCAGTTGCCGAAAATTCTACTGGAGATATGTTTCCCTCAGTACCAGCCTCAACTAGTGCAACAACTTCCTCATCAAAATTTTATTAAAATTTACTAACTTTTTCTAATTTTTCTTTGAGATTCTTTATGTCAACTGACTCTTCTTCGATATCTTTTTCTAAACCAGTCCGTTTATCCTTCAAATTTTTTATCATTAAACCTACATAATCAATGGCTTCATCTAACTGGGCACGTTTATTCATGAGATCTCCAATTCCAATCTCACTTGATTTTTCAGAAAAACTCTCTACCTTTGACTCCCCATCTACTGTTTCTACCTTTGACTCCTCACTAGGTTTTTCTTCTACCATCTCTCCACCCTCATCTTGCTTCTTGAACTTATCAAACAATTTATAATTTTATTATAAAATTGGAATAAAAAGTTATTATGTATTCTCAAAACTGACCCAATGAATGATTTTTTCAGTTAAAATAGTCTAATATCTATTTTTTTGAAATTTGGAAGATTTTTCAAGTTTCGTTATATCCACATTTTCCCCATTTTCTTCATGAGAATAGTTTCTCCCAGAAGATTTTACTGAAAACATTGACAAGAATTTTCTTTTTTAGATATTTTCTATCGGATTTCTTCCGTTTTCAGATGATATCTAGGCTAAAAATATAGGAATGAAAGTGAAACACACTGTTCCTTATATACAAAAAACCAAAAAATTCAAGAAAACAATTCAAAATTCGCAAGATTTTTTCAAAAAATTTACTTTCTAAAATTTTGAAAAAAATTCTAAATTTTGTATCAAAAATATAGGCACAAAAAATTTACCAAATTTTCTTCCCGCATCAAAAATCCAAAAAATCCATCCTTTTTTGAGATGAATTTGGTGTTCCGCTTTGTGTTCCGCTGTGAAGTTTCAAAAGATTCCTCATAAACAAACCAATACTATACTTTGACATGTCAAAACAACAATACAGGTCCGAAATGGGCATAATGGGTGATATCCTTGACGTTACCGCAAATGGTGGACGTGATGGAATCATTATATCTGCAATATCTCGCAAAGCCAACCTTTCTCACTATGCAGTACTAGACAAATGTGAGAAATTGGTAGAAGCTGGCTTAGT
>JARRMB010000106.1:5053-7904 GCA_037386325.1 Candidatus Bathyarchaeota archaeon | reverse complement strand
AAAGAAAAGGGAAAATGAAGATTTTTGTTTTAGCGTCTTCTCAAGAAATATACTGCTCCGATCACAACTACAATAGCTACTACAGCTAATGCAATATAGAGTCCATATTCTTCGATGAATCCTTTTGTTGGTGGTGCAACTCCAGTATCATAGCCAGCTGCTGCAAGCAAAGATTTCGCTTCTTCTATGTTAAAATCATAAGGTACAAGACTTGTATCAAATCCTGCAGTTAATGTAGTTACTGCTGTTGTTATTCCAGGTGTACCGTAACCATCAAGAATTTCATCAATTATCTGTTGTCTTGGAACAAGGTGACTTATTGCCTGTCTAATGTAACGAGCGGCTTCAGCTGCACGAGAAGGATCTTGTTGACCTAATGGAGTATCAACACCTGTACCCAAAATTGGGTTTTCCATGTTTACTCCCATTTCTTGTAGACCGAAAGCATCATAGACTACATAATTACCCCAAGGTTCCTGAACACTACCAAGCATTGTTTGGAGACCATACTGAGAATCTAAGACATCCACTTCACCATTTTTTAATGCAGTAATTGCTGCATCAGAACCTTCTATATAGGAAACTGCATAGTTTTCAATTTGGAATTTACCAGCATTAGTTAATGATTGAGCATTCCAGTAATCAGAATATTTACTTAAATGATTTGTAGATGTAGTTGCGTCATAAGCTGCATACCAATATGGGCCTGTTCCTACCGGACCATATGCTGTATATCCATTACCTGCTTCGTAAGTTCCAACTCCAGTATTAAATGTGTGACTTCGCCAATCGCTGTATGGAATATTTTCTAGAATGTGTTTGGGTAGCATGTATCCATAACCTTCAGCTAAGATGCTTGTTACGAAGTATGCGTAAGGTTCTGGTAGATTAAATTTCACTGTATAGGCATCAATTATTTCGATATTATCTGGTGAACCAATTATGTCTTTAACAAAAGTTCCGGTATTAGATGCTAACTCTTCGGCCATTGCTGCGGTATAGGTAAATTTAACGTCGTCAGCTGTAAATTCAACTCCATCATGCCATTTTACTCCTTGTCTTAAAGTTATAGTCCATGTTTTATCGTCATCTGCAACTTGCCAATCAGTAGCTAATCCCGGAATCATATCCAACGTTTCAAGATCTTTGGTTTTAGTTAAACTATCAAAAACTGCTCCATATACTGTTAAGTCATAGTATGATGTACTAACCCAAGGATTCAAACCTTCTGTTGGTGCTGGTCCTGTTTGTGCAATTACGATTGTATCCTGAGTAGTTGTTGGTGTCAACTCCCATTGTTCAACTCTAGGCCAACAAGGATAATGTTGAACTTCAAATGGCTCACCTTCAAGAGCAGTCGGATCATAACAAACCACTTCTTTATCGTAATGAAGAGTTATTGAGGGTAACTCATCAAATGCTAATGCTTGCCATTGCTTTACATATTGTAAACGTTGAGTTTCATCAACTGTTACTTTGATTTTTTCACAAAGGTCGTCGTTTTGTGCGTTCACCCAATTGTAATAGTTTTGACCTGGTGGAACTTGACTGCTATGATATAGAGTGTATGGATCAGGGTCTGTTCCCATTGCATACCCAACAAACAATATGTCAAAACCTCCATCATCAAATGATTTGCCTACAACATCTGGAGGAGGGTCAAGTGCTCTGTCGTATATTGTATCCCAGTCTTGTATTACTCTGTCGACATCAATTCCTGCCGCTAACATGTTATTGTAAATGATTTCGGACCATGATTGTCTGGAAGGATTTGTATTAGGAACAGTTAAGGTTACATGAAACAATTTATCTTGACTTTGTACTGTTGAAGCCATTGGAATCAAAATTGTGGTACATATTACGAGTATACTGATAATTGCTATGTATTTATTTTTCAATATATAATTCCCCGTCTTTATGGTTCTGTCTATTCTCTTTATAACTTTTTACCCAAATAATCCTAAATTAACAAAATATGTTATTCAAAATATAGAATTAATTCACAAAATAATGATTTTCTTAAGAAAATTTATATACAAATTAAATAAAAAGGTATTCCGGAATCGGGACTAACTGTGTCGATGATTCGATATTTAATCCGACGATTACTGTATTTGATACCTCTTTTCTTTGGAATATTAATTATAGTTTTTGCGGTTACCCGTCTTGCTGGAAATCCAGTGAGACTTATGACGGTTCAGAATCCCCACATTACCCCAGAATTTAGGCAACAGCTAACTGAGTATTATGGTCTTGACAAACCTGTATATTATCAATTCTTTTTATTTATCGCCCAATTACTTCAAGGCAATCTTGGTAATTCATATGCAATTAGAGGTGGTTTAGCTGTAACCACGTTGATTGGAGATTACGCTTGGTTAACCTTTCAGCTTCAACTTTTATCCCTTGTTCTTTCCCTCTTAATTGCAATCCCAGTGGGAATAATATCTGCCAAAAAGCAATATTCAAAACTAGATGTTAGTGTAACTACGACTTCACTACTGGGAACATGTATTCCGGTTTTTTACATGGGAATAATAGCCATAATAATTTTTTCTTATTTCTTAGGATGGTTTCCAGCTAGTGGAGCTAACGCAATTCTAGCAGAACGCTACCTTTTTGGCAGCCTTGAAATAGACCGCCTTTGGCACATGGTTTTACCCACAGCAGTATTAACTTTCGCTACTCTTGCTCCAATAGTACTTCTTATTCGATCGAGTATGCTTGAAGTCTTACGGCAAGATTATATTTTGGCTGCAAGAGCTAGTGGACTAAGTGAAAGAAGCGTCATCTATAAGCATGCATTAAGAAATGCTCTCATACCTGTTGTAACTTGGGTTGGAATTTTTTT
>JARRMB010000106.1:0-5022 GCA_037386325.1 Candidatus Bathyarchaeota archaeon | reverse complement strand
AAAGCAGCTCTCGCAGGTGCCTTTATCATTGGGTTTATAGTTTTTTTAGCTATTTTTGATGCGTTGATTGCGCCTTTTCCACCTAATAGCATAAGTGCTTTCTATGAAGGAAAAACACGGGATCCCCCTTCTTTGAAATATCTTTTTGGAACTGATTATGTTGGTCATGATGTTTTTAGTCAAGTAGTTTATGGTTCTAGATCAGCACTCTATGTAGGATTTAGTGCAGCTGGAATAGCTATGATATTAGCCATTTTAGTTGGACTTATTTCTGGTTATTATGGAGGAATCGTTGATAACATTTTAATGCGAATTTCAGAGATTTTTCTAGTTATACCTTTTCTTCTAATATTACTTGTTTTTCTTCAAGTTATTACTGCAGTTGCTCCTTCAGGTGTTGGAGGTTTAACAATAGTTACAATCATGATCGGAGTTTTTTCATGGGCTCCAAATGCAAGAATCATAAGAGGAGAAGTATTAAGAGTAAAAGAAAGCGAATTCATTGAAGCCTCAAAGTCTCTGGGTGCAAGCAATACAAAAATAGTATTTAGGCACATCTTTCCAAATGTTTTACACACTATTATAGTTTTAACAACTTTGATGATAGCAAACGCAATTTTAGTTGAAGCAGCAGTAAGTTTTCTAGGATTTGGCGATCCCAATGCTATAACATGGGGACAACAGCTTCAAAAAGCAAATGAAGCTGTAAAAGAAGCATGGTGGGAAGGAATTTTTCCAGGACTGTTTATTACTCTTTTAGTTCTTGGATTTAATTTGCTTGGAAATGGTCTAAGAGATGCTCTAGATCCTCGTCTAAGAGAATAAATCAATGGAATGAAATGATATGCCACCAAAGCAAATATTGAAAATTGAAAACTTGAAAACTTATTTTGATACTTTTGCTGGTTTAGTAAAAGCTGTCGATGGAGTAAGCATAGAAGTAAGAGAAGGAGAAACGTTAGGTCTTGTTGGTGAATCGGGGTCAGGAAAATCTGTAACAGCATTATCTATCCTAAGGATTGTTCCCAGACCAGGAAAAATAATTGAAGGAAAAATTATCTACAAAGAAGAGAATTTACTGACCAAAACTGAAAATGAAATGCAAAAAATCCGAGGTAAAGAAATTGGATACATTGTTCAAGATCCATCAACTTCATTAAATCCAGTTTTATCTGTTGCAGATCAATTAACTGAAGTAATAAGACGTCATCAAAACATTACTAAAACTGAAGCATTGGAGAAAGCTATCGACTTATTTAGGCTTGTTGAGATACCAGATCCTGAAATTAAAATTTGGAATTATCCTCACCAATTAAGCGGAGGAATGAAACAAAGAATGGCAGTAGCAAGAGCCCTATCTTGCCAACCAAGTTTGCTTCTAGCTGATGAACCAACAACTAATCTCGATGTAACGATTCAGGCTCAAATTCTTCAATTAATGAAAAATTTGAAACAAAAATTAGGAATGTCCATGATTTTAATTACCCACGACATGGGTATTGTAGCAGGAGTAGCAGATAGAATAACAGTTTTGTATGCTGGGAGAGTTTGCGAAACCGCTAAAACAGAAACAATTTTTTACAATCATTATCATCCATACACAAATGCACTTCTTAAAGCTGTTCCAAGTTTGGCCTTAAGAAAAGAAAAACTATCAGTAATTCCTGGAACTATTCCTAACCTTATAGAACCACCTTCAGGATGTAGATTCCATCCTCGTTGTGCATATGCAAAATCAATATGTTCCGAAGAAATTCCTCGCTTGGAAAAGGTTGGACCTGAACACTATGTGGCTTGTCATAGAGCAAAGGAACTTGAATTGAAAACACCTATAGGAAGTTGAAAAATGACTAACAGATCGTTCTTGGAAGTAAATAAGCTGTTTAAACACTTTCCAATTTCATCGAGAGGCATAATTTTCAAAAAACAAGTTGGTATAATTCATGCAGTTGATGGAATAAGTTTTTCGGTTAAGAAAGGAAGGACTTTTGGTTTAGTTGGTGAAAGTGGTTGTGGTAAAACTTCGACTGCTCGTTCTATATTATATTTGGATCCTCCAACTTCTGGAAATATTATTCTTGAAGGTGAAGATATCGGAGCTATATTCGAATCAAAGAAAAAGAAAGAAATTCTTAGGTTAAGACGTAAAATGCAATATGTTTTCCAAAATCCATATGCATCTCTTGATCCTAGAATGACTGTTTCGGATATAATTATGGAGCCATTTACCATTCATAAGCACATACCTAAAGATGAATGGCACAATAGACTTTTTGAATTGCTAAGACTAGTAGGTTTAGAGGATTATCATGCAGAAAGATATCCACATGAATTTAGTGGTGGACAACGACAAAGAATTTGCATTTGAAATTACTTATCTTTATATTTCCCATGACTTGAGCACTGTAAGACATATTTGTGATCGTGTGGCTGTAATGTATTTAGGAAAATTTGTTGAAATAGCTGATACAGACGAGCTTTTTGATTCGCCTCTTCATCCTTACACTCAAGCGTTGATTTCTGCAAATCCAATTCCAGATCCGAAAATGACCAAAAAAGAAAGAACCGAATTAGTTGGGGAAGTTCCAAGTCCAATTAACCCACCAAAAGGTTGTAGGTTTGAACCAAGATGTAAATTTGCCAAAGAACATAAGTGTATGGAGAAACCTCAGAAGTTGATTGATAAAGGTAATAATCATTTAGTAGCTTGTATGAGATCGAACTAACCAGCTTTATGCACGAGCATATTCTGTAAGATGCACATAATTCTTAAATAAGCATACAATTTTTGTTTAATAGAGGTTAACTATTGTGACTAAATTATTGCCAACAGGTGTTCCAGGTTTAGATGAACTACTAAATGGAGGAATCCCAGAAAGCAGAGTTGTCCTAGTTATTGGAGGACCAGGTTCAGGTAAAACTACTCTTGCTTCTCAATTTCTATATAAAGGAATTTCAGATTACAACGAAAACGGTATTTTTGTCAGCATTGATGAAACAAAAGATCACTATTATTCAGAAATGATAAATTTTGGTTGGGATTTCGCCCAAGCAGAAAAAGATAAAAAATTCACTTTTTTGGATGCAACAAAAATGCCTCGAGCAGCCATGCTTAGAGAAAGAATGCACTTAGAACAACAAAGCTTGAGAGGAAAACAACTTCAAATTGATAAATTAGTTGAAAAAATAGAAACTTTGATAGAAGAAATAAATGCAAAAAGAGTTGTACTAGACACACTTGCAACACTTTTTCAAAGATTTCCTGATCCAACGGAAAGACGAGTAGCAATTGTAGATTTAATAGAATCTTTATCTGAATTAAAAATTACTACACTTATAACTACAGAATTGGGACACCTAAGTTTAGATCGTGAAGTATCAGTTGAAGAATATCAATCACATGGAGTAATAATGATGCAAACATTATTTTCTTCTGGAACAACTTCACGTGCTCTTCAAGTAGTAAAAATGAGAGGAACTAAAACTAACTCAAATTTAGTGCCATATAGAATTGATGATACAGGAGTAGAAATCTTTGAGAGATATTTTTGGTTGTACATTCGGTTTATTTTTAATATTTTTTGAGATCCCCTAGCAGTTTTTCTATCTTCTAATGAAATTTCTCCATCAAAAAGACCCAAAATTGCATGAACATCCTGAGGAGAATGCATCAAAGGATTCATAACAGCCAACGTAGTAAAATTATCACTCTTTAATTCAGCAATTAATCCTGTTATCCAATTCTTTGTAGTTATCGTTTGATGTTGTAGTAAAACATCTGATAATAAATTAATACAAATTCTTCGTGGAACATTTGATGATTCATGTATTTTACGAATGGCACTCGATAAGGCGATATTAATTTCTGTTAAGTTCATAACTCCTTTTTTCAATTTGAAAACATTACTTGCGTCTTTAAGAAACATATCAGCTTGTGGATTACAGATAAAGACATAAAACGTAGTTTGATATTCTTGTATTTTTTGTTCTAAGCTGCTGCTTATTTCTGTGCAGATGTAAAAGACTGTTTCTCCGTTTGTTAAACCTTTTTCAAGAAATTGTTGGATTAATTGGTCTCTTTCATCACAAAATGGAGTTGTTAGAATAACAGGATAAGTTTGAGGAATTCCTCCACTCAATAATTTATCCAACTCCTCTGAACCAGTGGATAATAACTTAGCAGTTATTTTGGATGTAGTAAAAGAAAAGAATAGTTTTTCTTTATTGACATCTATCTTCTAATGAAATTTCTCCATCAAAAAGACCCAAAATTGCATGAACATCCTGAGGAGAATGCATCAAAGGATTCATAACAGCCAACGTAGTAAAACCGTTATCTTGTAATTCATTTACTAGTCCTGTTAACCATCTTCGAGTAGTCACTGCATTATGTTGTAATAGAACATCTGATACAATTTCTATACAGACTCGTTTTCCTTTATGGTTAGAGTTTTGATGTTTTCGTAAAGCAGTTGTTAAGGCAATACTGATATCTGTTAATTTTTCTATTCCTTTAAGTTGAAAGATATTTGGAGATTCTTTCAGATTTTTATCTTTAAAAGGATTAAATAGAAACACATTCAAATTTGAATTTGGATTTTCTGCAAGATGAACTAATTCATTTTGTTTTATAGTAAAATAGAACACTGTTTCATCTTGATCAATTCCTTCTTTTAGAAATCGCTTTATTAGAAGATCCCTCTCTTCACAAAATGGGGCAGTTAATATAACAGGATAAGTTTCTGGGATTCCTCCAAATAGCAGTTTGTCCAATTCATTATATCCTGTAGACACCCGATTCAAAACAGATACTGCTGAAATCTCAATTGCTGTGGGTTCTGTTTTATAAGATAACTGATTTCCATTTTCGTTCATGTAAATAATTGTTGGTTTAATCTCAAAGGATCCGACATTTGATGATTTTAAAACTAAATTAATCTCTTCAGTTGCCAATGGATCTAGAAGTTTATTCTTCATATTAATCGAAGAATCTTCGAATGTACTAAACTCAGGTTTTTCAAT
>JARRMB010000105.1:0-2858 GCA_037386325.1 Candidatus Bathyarchaeota archaeon | reverse complement strand
CAAGCAATAAGAACTGCTCTTGCTATATTAACTGAAGGGATAACTGCTGCTCCAATCCAAGGGATTGCCAAAGTAGAAATTAAAACTAATCATGATCGAACAAAATATTTAGCAATATACTATGCTGGTCCAATTCGCTCAGCAGGTGGCACAGAGCAAGCCTTGACGATAATAGTTGGGGATCATATTCGTCGCTTACTTGGACTGGATCGTTACAAACCCACAGAAGACGAAATTGCTCGTTTCATAGAAGAAATTCGTTTATTTGAAAGAACAATAGCTAGATTTCAGTATCACATCTCAGATGAAGAGTTACGTAGAAGCATTCAAAATATACCTGTTGAAGTAACTGGTACAGAATCAGATCCTGTAGAAGTCTCATCATATAGAAATTTACCACGAATTGAAACAAACAATGTTAGAGGTGGAGCTCTAAGAGTTGTTAACGACGGGATTGTGGGACGTGCTTCAAAAGTTTTAACCACCATAGAAAAACTCCAGATTGAAGGATGGGAATGGCTTGGGAATTTAAAGGAATTTTCGAAAAAACAAAAAGCTGGATTTATGGCAGATGTTATAGCTGGGCGTCCAATCTTCTCGTTTCCGTCCAGAACTGGGGGGTTTCGACTTCGTTACGGTAGATCCAGAAACACGGGTCTTGCAGCTGTTGGAATTCATCCTGCAACAATGCTTGCTTTACAGAATTTTCTTGCAGCAGGCACACAACTTCGTTTAGAAGGTCCTGGAAAGGGTGGAATTGTTGTTCCTGTGGATAGCATAGAACCTCCTATTGTTAGACTGAAAAATGGAACCGTTCTTCGTGTTACGACTAAAAACTACAAGTCGATAGAAAAAAACATAGATAAAATTCTATTTCTAGGTGATATACTCATTGCATTTGGCGATTTTCTATATACAAATAAACCTCTTAGACCTTCTGGTTTTACCGAAGAATGGTGGATTGAAGAACTTGTTAATGTAATTGATGAAAAATTTGATGGAGATTTAGATAAAGCTTCTAAAAAACTGGACTTTTCAAAAGTTTATTTAAATTCTATCATTAATAACGTCTTTGAAAATAAACCTAAAGTCCAAGAAGCCATTTTAATCTCTTCATTATTAGGAATTTCTCTTCATCCGTCTTTCACATTTTTCTGGGAACAAATTTCAAATAATGACTTTTCGGTTTTAAGAAATTGGTTATTAAATACAAAAGTAAGAATTGAAAACAATTTAGTGAATGAAATAATTGGAGTAAATGAAAAACCCATTAAGGCAATTCTTGAAAAACTCTGTATTCCACACGAAGTAGTTTTAAATAATCTAAAAATAATCGGTTATTATGCTCATATTTTTTCTTTCTGTTTGGGATTTCAAAATCCTGAAAGTCAAGTAGATACTTCTATTGGAGTTCTTGAAACTATAAAAAAATTAACTGGAGTTTCAGTCAAAGCAAAAGGTGTCAGTTTTGTTGGTGCTCGAATGGGTCGTCCAGAGAAAGCAAAGCATAGGGAGATGAAGCCTCTTGTTCATGCATTATTTCCAGTTGGGCTTGCCGGTGGATCTCGTCGCAACATTATAGAAGCTTCTAAGAAAGCATCAATTGAAATAGATCTAGTGAAACGTCGTTGTCCTGTTTGCGATGAAATAACTTTTAGAATAAAATGTTCAAACTGTGATTCAGCAACAATTTTAGAAAGGGTTTGTCCGCAATGTGATAGAAGTTTAGATGGGAATGATTGCCCAACTTGTAAAACTACACTACGAAATCACGGTAAACAGGAGATTAATGTGAGAAATTTATTGATTTCTGCTTGTAAGACCGTTAGACTTCCAATGCTTAGTCTTCTCAAAGGTGTGAAAGGGATGACTAATGAAACAAAAACACCAGAAATTTTAGAAAAAGGTCTTTTAAGAGCTAAATATTGTTTATCTGTTTTTAAAGATGGGACAATTCGCTTCGATGCAACTAATGCTCCTCTTTCCCATTTTTGTCCCAAAGAAATCGGTGCATCAATTAAACAACTAAATGAAATTGGCTATTCAAGCGATTATAAAGGTAATATATTAACTAAATCTGATCAGATCTGTGAACTTAAGGTTCAGGATGTCATAATTCCAAAAAAGTGTGGAAAATACTTTGTTCGTGTTGCAAATTTTCTGGATGAACTGCTTGTAAAAGTTTATGGTCTTTCTCCATACTATAACATTAAGAAAGCGAGCGATCTGATTGGTCAAATTATAATAGGTTTAGCACCCCATACATCCGTAGGAATAGTTGGAAGAATCATCGGATTTACTCCATTGAATATTTGTTATGCTCATCCAATGTGGCATTCAGCAAAACGAAGAGATTGTGACGGTGACGAAGATGCATTAATGTTGGGATTGGACACTATTTTGAATTTCTCGAAAGTATTTCTGCCCTCCCAAATAGGAGGAATTATGGATGCTCCAATCTTAATAATTCCTGTAGTAAATCCATTGGAAGTTCAAAGACAAGCACACGAGGTAGATGTTGCTGAGAAGTATCCTCTTTTATTTTATGAAAAAACTCTAGAACAAGCAGATCCTCGACAAACAAGTGCAATAATAGATACCATAGAAGATCGCCTTAATACCTCGGCCCAGTATGAAGGTTTCAAATTCACAATACCTGTGTCTGATATTAATATGGGTAACTCTGAGAGTGTATACAAAAAGTTTGGAAAGATGACTGACAAACTTTATAATCAACTTGCTTTAGCTGAAAAAATTGCTGCTGTAGACGCTGATGTAGTGGCTAGCAAGGTTTTAACTACCCATTTTGTACGTGATATCGCTGGAAATTTGAGAGCTTTTACAACTCAGAAGTTTCG
>JARRMB010000104.1:0-2947 GCA_037386325.1 Candidatus Bathyarchaeota archaeon | reverse complement strand
GTAGGATGAGAACCATCACCTAATTTTATTGCGCGCGCGCGCGCTTTAGCTGAAATTCTCGGACGGCAACTCCAAGAGAGGCACCAAAATCTTCATTTCTGTAATCTTGAACACTCCAACCAGCCGAAACTAAAAGTTCATCAATGACTGTTCTTGCCTCAGCTTCAGCCAAATCTATTTCCCCAAATGCCAGACAATATAGTTTGATTATATATTAAATAATTATGAAAACCCAATTCGTTACATAGATTTGAGCACGTTTCACTGAGTGTCTAAACCAAGTAAACTTCGTGTCTTGTTCCATAAGAGTTTCTGCATTTCTTCATCGTATGATTCAGGACAAGTGGTTGCTATCTGTTTCTTGGAAAAACACTTTCCAGATGTAGTCTTAACCTCCTCTGAGGATGCTAAGTAAACTGATGTTTCTGCACCTTTTTTTGCGCTTATCTGCATTGGACGAACAATTCTGAACATAATAGACGAACGAAGGCTTCCACTGTTTTTTCCAAGATTAGTAGCTACAAAACCCGGCATTAGCACGTTTGCGGTTACTCGGGTTCCTTCTAATTTCCTAGCCAATTCATAAGTATACATTATTAGCATCAGTTTAGAATTAGTGTAAACTTTCATTCCAGAATAATTCTTCTCACTCTGAAGATTATCGAGATCTACCTCGCCTTTTTTAGCTAATCCGGAGGTTATGTTAATTATTCTAGAAGGTGCACTAGCTTTCAACAAATCCAACAGCTCATTCGTGAGCAAGAAATGGGCCAAATAGTTAACAGCAAGCGTTCGTTCAAAGCCTTCAGATGTAACCTGCCGTTTATTGAATACCGCTCCTGCATTGTTGATTAAAACATCTAGTCGGGGATATTTTTTCTTAAACTCCTTTGCAAAGTGTCGAATAGAATCCATTAAAGATAGGTCACAGATCATTAGATCAATTTTTTTGTTGCCGGTTTGATGGACTATTTCGGCTAGAGCTTTCTCTCCTCGTATTTTATTGCGTACAACCATCACTACTGTGGCGTCCATTCTTGATAATGCAAGAACTGTTTCTTTGCCTATTCCTGAGTTACTGCCAGTTACTAAACAAATCTTTCCAGTCATTTCATTCATTTTATCAATATCCTAAATTTTACATCAAATCTAATATGCATCTAAAAGTTTAATTAAAAAAATTGGATTTTTCAGTGTGAATTGGAATTAATATTTCTGGATTTATAGTGGCTATCATTTCTTTTATCTCCTTGCCTGAAGCGTGACCTGAAGCGTGAGTGGAATATTTTTTGATGTTAAAATGAGCGAGCCAATTATTTTTTCTTTCTTCATCAATTTTCATTTCGTCACAAAAAGCGTCACATGAAGATTTTATCCAAACAGCATTTTCTGGTTTAATATCAGTGAGCTGGTTCATTTCCCATAAACTCATTGAAACCACATATCTCATGGGATCTTCACGTAAATCCTGACTAGTAACCGAATTTTCTCTGTTAATGAAATCCCTCTCCCACGAGGAATAATCTTTTTCAACCATTTTACAGTCAAAACCTTGTTTGCAAATTAATCCCCAACTTTTTGCTGCAACAAAAATCTTAACATCATCCAAAGAAAATGGAGAATCATCACCTAAAGCCGACAACAGATAAGCCAGCTTCATATTCACAACAAATTCTCGACTGTTAATTTTTGTTGCTTCAAAGATCGATTTAACTCTATCAAGATCTCTTGCAGGATGCTCAACAAAAACAACACCCTTAGAACCTGAAATAATTTCAGTTATACGTTTTTTTACACTTGTTTCGCTGTCTTTTTTTGTTGAATCAATTCTTGTTCCTTCACAGAGCAACCATTTAGGGTTCACAGATTTGGCTTTTTCAACAAACCTTCTACTGTTCTCATGCTTTGATCCGTGAAAACGAATATCACCCGTATAAACAAGATTTCCTTCATCACTATAAACAATGTAACCACATGCTCCGGGAAGAGAATGATCTACAGGAAGCATCTCAACTTCAAGATCTTTTATCTTAACTTTTACATACGGTTCCATTATCCTAAAATCTCGTTCATGAACATATTCAGTATTTCTTTTAGTTACTCGAGATAATCCCCCTTTCTTGTTTTCGTAAAACTGGAAATCTTCACAACCACTAATAAAATCAGACAACGAACCGCTGCCTGTCTCTTCTAAACATTGCATGATTGTTTTGGTAATTTTTGTGCAGTAAATTGGAATGTCAAATCTAAGAAAATGAATATAGTTAACATGATCAGCGTGTGCATGGGAAAGAAAAACACCATCAATCTTTCGTTCCTCTTCTTTTCTCCCCATATGTCTAAGGTAATCTTCACGATACAAACCTTCAATATCTGGCAAAAGCCCTAACTCAAAAAAATCAGTTAAAGCGGCACATTTTCGAGGCTGCAAGAACTCTGAAAAATACATTCCAGCTTGCTTGAAACTCATCCCAAAATCTAAGAAAATCTTTGTATCTTTGTGTTCAAGAAGAATTTTGTTTCCACCAATTTCATTTTTTCCACCAAAAATATTAATTTGCATTTCATTTCACCACCAATGACCTATTTAATTTGAATACCTGAAAAACTGTTTTCTTATTGTTAAGATAATACTAATGTAGTTTAAGATTTAAAAAGAAAACTAAACCAATGGATGGACAGAGACAAAATGAAAAAACCAAAAACAAACAATTTCCCTAAATGTGGAAAAATGATTATACACTAAAACACTTTCAGTCTACTCTCTACGTTTTTTATATACTAATGGTCACAAATGGTAAATCTAGAGTTTCAAACTGGTAGTTTGGTGTAAGTGTTTGGGTTTAGTGTTGTCTGCCCTGATTGTCAAAGTTTGCTGTTTGAAGGAAGGGAATTGGATCTCTTCTTCAAGCTTAGGAATAAGATTGACGGCAAATTTCCAAAATGC
>JARRMB010000103.1:0-2996 GCA_037386325.1 Candidatus Bathyarchaeota archaeon | reverse complement strand
AGATTTTTAATAATCTTTCAACTATTGGAATTTAATATTCGATTAACTTCCTCGGATTTTATGTCATGAATTAAAAATCTTTTTTGTTTTGAAGTAAATCCTGAGATAAGTTCTACCTTGCAATTGAAGATTTTTGAAAAATGTTGCAATAATTTCTTGTTTACTTTTCCCTTTACTGGAGGTTCGTTACACATTATTATTATCTCATCTTCCTCATTTTTTATCTTAAATTCTTTAGCGTTTGGTTTAACATTAATATTAAGAATAACTCCATTATTGGTGGTTTGAATCTTCAAATTATGTCCTCTTTTAACCTCGAGTGAAGTCAGCATTTTATTTAACTTCTAATCAACCTTTTATAAATAACATATTAAATTTCTTAAAGGAAAATCGAAATGCTACAAGAATCCTGGATGCTCGCCATTGACACTTTAAGTTTAATTGAATTGAAACGATTGAGTGAGCGTTTAGCATTAAGAAAAATTTCAAAACAATTGAAGATAAATGACAAAAAAGCAATTGGATTAGCTCATAGGTTAGTATCTGAAACTCTTCGAAAAAAGAATTATATTGATTTCATAATTAACTCTGTTTTGGCTCCTCAGAAGATTAAAGATTGTAAAATTGGGGTAAGATCTTTTCTTCGATTATATACTCATGAAATTGAATCTTCTAAAAATGATTTTGAGCTTGCCTCAAAAATTGCCAGGATGGGACGAAAAATATTAGGATGGCGGGCACTCAATGATGTGGAGTCCATTCTTGGGGAAATTCTTAGCATTAATTCTGACAAACTAATAAATCAACTAGGTGAGATCAAAAAAGTTAGTTTACAAACCTTTCATCCTAGATGGTTTGTGAAATACTGTTTTAGACTTCTCGGTAGAAGAGAAGCCTTAAATTTTTTAGAGCAATCGGCAAGAATTACTCCCCTTTATGTTCGAATAAATACTTTAAAAGCGTCTGAAGAAATTATTCTGGATCAATTAAATAACGAAAAGATAATTCTTGAAAAGGTTAAGTCTCTCAAGTTTACATACGAGATAAATAGATCGGATAGAGCTTCTATAAGATCAAAAAGTTTTAAAAATGGATTGTTTTATGTTCAGGATAAAGCAAGTTGTCTTGCTACTGAAATAGCAGATCCCCAGAAAGGGATGACTGTTTTTGATGTTTGTGCGGCTCCTGGTTCAAAAACAACTTTTTTAGCACAGTTGATGGAAAATCAAGGAACGATATTTTCATTTGATTATTCCAAACGGAGAATTCAGGTTTTAAAAAGGGAAACACAGCGCATGGGAGCTACAATAGTTCAACCAATAATAGCTGATGCTAGAAAAAAATTGCCATTAGATATATCTGCAGACTTGGTTATTCTAGATGCTCCATGTACAAGTACTGGAACTTTTGGAAAAACTCCCGAAGCTAAGTGGAGACTTACTAAAAGATCAATTAGGGGAATGGCAAAGATTCAAAGTAAAATGATAGACGAATGTGCGAAACATGTAAAAAATGGCGGCTTTCTAATCTATTCTACATGTAGTATAACATTAGAAGAAAATGAGATGATAATAGAAAACTTTCTTAGGGTAAATCCAGAATTTAGTTTGACTCAAACAAAACCTAGAATTGGGTTGCCTGGACTTAGGGGATTAACTAAATGCCAAAGGCTTTATCCTCATATTCATCAGTGTAATGGTTTTTTTATTGCGAAGCTAAAAAAAGAAGATGAATAATCATTTAGGCTAGCATTTTGTTTTTTTCTATAAAACCAAGCATTTCAAAGATTATTTTTGTGGCTTGAATAGCAGTTATGCCCTGATCATATTGAGGTGCAACCTCTACTACATCGAATCCGATTACATTTCTTTTACATACACTTTCTAAGAGATCTAGAAGTGTAGACGTGTCTAATCCTTCGGGTTCAGGATTTGGAACTGCAGGTACATAAGATGGATCAAGAACATCCATGTCAATTGTAACGTAGATTTTTTCATAACAATTAATTATGTTTTCAATTTTTTCGCAGGTTTTTTTGACGCCATTTTTTCTGATTTGGTTAGCAGTTATATATTCAATGTTTGTCTCTTTTGCGTATTCAAGTTCTTCTTTACATACTGCACGGGTTCCAACTTCAAGAATTTTGGGTGGTTTTATATTCTCGTTGATTCGTCTCATAAATGTTGTATGAGAGACTGTGAGACCCATATACTCGTTGCGAAGATCTAAGTGTGCATCAAAGCTTACTATTGCAGCATTTCTATTGAGACTTTGTGCAATTCCTAAAGAAATTGTATGTTCTCCTCCAATAAACACTGGAATCTTGTTGTCGTCGAAAAGGTCCTTTGCAACTAAAGTTAATCTTTTTAGGGTTAATTCAACATCTCCAGCAACATGAAGGTCGCCTAAATCATGAGTTTTTAGATCTTCAATATCTATGTTTGATCTAAAACTGTAGCATTCGATGTTTTGGGATGTATCTCTGATTGTTAAGGGTGCAAATTTTGCTCCTAACCGATAGGTACTTGTTACATCGAATGGAACACCTACAATGACATATTTTGATGATTCGTAGGGTTCTTGACTACCTGAAAAAACAGGAGACGATGATACGTAAAGCTCACGATAACTCATGTCGATCACTCTGTAAGTAAATGTTTTTTGATTACTTTTTCTGAAGATTGGCTCATTCAGAATTCCTCAAACAAAGAATATGCCACTAGATAGTACAGTTTAAAGTTTACTCAAAGCTTATTGATTAGTCTAAAAATTGACTGGTTTTGGAAAAAAATAGATTTTGAGATGTAATATTTCATTTAACGAGAAGTTTTCTAAGAGTATCAGCCTTTTTGTATTGATGTTCATTTCTTTCCTTTAAAGTGTTGACTTCGCATCTTAGTTTAATTATTTCTAAGAGTAGAAATGCATTGCCTTGTTTGAAAAATTGATCAACTGTGTCACAAATTATTTCTTTATCAATTTGTCCCCTGACTTTT
>JARRMB010000102.1:0-3001 GCA_037386325.1 Candidatus Bathyarchaeota archaeon | reverse complement strand
GATTTTTGAGTTCTTTATTTACTTCATGATTAATTTTAATTAGAAAATACTCGATATTTTTAGTTTCTTCATTTAAAATTTTGAGGAAATCGATTCTTTTTTCTATGCTGAAATTTGTTTTTTTGCTCTCTTCAACGAAATTATTATCAAGAACTATGATATTTTCAAGTAACTTTTTAGCATCTGAAACAAAATCTCCATAAATTTCTAACAACTCTCTTTTTACAGAAGGCGGATCAATTTTAAGTTCTTCTAGAATTATTTTAGATTCAGCGGACATTTTAGTTATCATTGCCATATGATAAAGCAAAGATCCATCCATACCTGCATCACCAGTTTTGTCAGATGATCCATGAAAAACTTCTTCAACTAATTTTTTTGCAGTTTCAAAATCTCCCAAAGAAACGGCTTCTAAGGCATTATCTATTTTGTTTTTTCTTTTTTTAAGAAGATAAGCCCATTTGTGGCAGTGCAATTTATCAAATTTTGTTACAGATACTCTGTTCACCACAGTTTAAAGCCGTTAAGGAGATAATTGGTTATAAATTCTCTGGATTTTTTAATAATTAAAAAACTCAGTCAAGAACAGTTTTATTACAAACTAAGTAATGATTTCCTATAGGGTGTTTATTGCCAATTGATTAACGAAAAACCGAAAATCGCAATTAACTTGAGTGATGTTTCAAAAAGTTTTGACAATATTCACGCTGTAAAAAACCTAAATTTACAGATTAAAGAAGGAACTGTTTTTGGTTTTTTAGGACCAAATGGTTCAGGAAAATCAACAACAATGAAAATGATTATGGGATTATTAAAACCAGATTCTGGAATTTTGAATGTTTACGGAATTGACGTTTTGAAAAAACCTTGGGAAATTAAAAAAATAGTGGGATATGTACCTGAAGGTCCTAGATTATACGAATTTCTAACTGGTCTTGAATATCTTGATTTCATAGCCGATGTTTATGATATAACCTTAGAATCCAAAAAAGATCTAATAGATGAATATTTGTCAGCTTTTGAATTAGAAAATCGAGAAAATGAAATGATTAGTGGTTATTCACATGGAATGAAACAAAAAATCGCAATTATCGCTGCTTTATTACATAAACCAAAATTATTGATTCTTGATGAACCATTAAGCGGTTTGGATCCAAAATCTGCAAGAATTGTTAAGGACTTAATACATAAATTAGCAAATGAAGGAGTAACAACCGTTCTTAGCACACATGTTTTAGAAATAGCAGACGCAATTTGTGATAAAATAGCAATAATGTACAAAGGAAGTAAACTTGCAGAAGGAAAACCTGCAGAATTACGAAAAGAATCAAAAATGCCTGATTCTTCTCTAGAAGAAATCTTTCTTAAACTAACCGGAACAAGTGACATTAAAGCTATTGTTGAAGCTCTTGGAAAATGAGGTGAGTAGCCTTTGAATATTAGGCTGATACTTCACTTTGCAAAAATATTAGCATTATCTTCTGTAAGAGCCCAGAGAATGAAAGGATCAGTTCCTACAGGATTTGCTAAATCTCCAAAATTAAACTTAATTATTGGCTTTGTTGGTTTTCTTTTATCAATTTTCTTGGCAAATAATTTTGCTGGATCTCTATTTGCGGAGTTCAGTTTATCTTCTTTTATGTTTCAAATCGCTATTTTTTTGCCATCTTTAATGACCTTAACTGCAATAATGTATGGGTTACTTTTTGAATTTAATCAATCATCTTCTGTGGGATCCTCTGATATTATTAATTGGCTTCCAATTCACCCGTTAGAATTTGTAATTGCGTCAGTTTTTGCAATGCTTTATTTTCTAGCCCCAATTCTAGGAATTGTTTTTGGTGCAAGTCTCGGTTTAGCGTTATCTTCAAACATGTTAGATGTTGGGTTTGTTAGTTTAATCTTAGGTATACTAGGATTATTTCTCGGATCTTTTATTCTTGAAATAATTCGAGCAATTACAAATCGTGTATCTTCATCAGTTTACAAACGTACTGGTAAAACAGCTATTGTTGTTAGAATGGCTATTTTTATTACTATATTCATTGTTTTTATGCTTGTATCTAATGTTAATTTTTTGTTTTCAATTCTTCAACAATTTATGGGTGGAATAGAATTTGCATGGTTCATACCTATACTTTGGCCTTCTTTGACTATATTGAATTATTTGTCGGCTGAAATACTACAAATGGTGATTTATGGATTTTTAAGCTTAAGTTTCACAATATTTCTTCTGTGGATAAGTGTAAACTTAAGAAAAAAATATTGGGTTCCTTCACCATTTGCAATAAAATTAGAGTCGAAACCTTACACTCCTAAAAAGGTATTATTAGGAAGTTTAGGATTCACTTTAGCCGAATCGGCATTAATAAAAAAAGATTTTCGTAGTTTAACCAGACGTAAAGAGATGCTCATTTGGATAGCAGTTCCCTTAGGGATCAGTATTATTTCACTTTTTTCTATTCAATCTTCTTTATCTACTGCAACAACTACATTGGATCGTTTAACAGTTTTTTGGGGGCCATTGATGGGATTGTTATTATTCGCATTTTATGTGTCTTTAACAAGTATCGGACAGGAAGGAAGTGCTTTTCTAAACTTGCAAATTGTTCCATTGAAAGTAAAAGAAATTGCTAAAGCAAAGATTTCAATTCCAATTATTGCTTCTGTATCAATCATGTTAGTTGTAGTATTTTTAATTCAACTTATTGTTCAACCTAGATTAGAAGTGATTATTGCAATTGCTGCAGCACTATTTGCTATTATTCTTGAATGTTCCTTTGTTGGATTAGCCGTAGGTAGTCGATTTCCTGACTTTTCAGAAGTACCAAGAGCTCGGTTTATTGATCAAAAGGGAGTATGGCTAGGTTTCCTGATTATGGGTGTTTGTATAGTTATAACAATACTTCCTCTTTTTCTATATTCTTTAGGAATATTATGGTCTTTTTCAATACTAATTATCCCGATTCCAACAGCCATTTCAGGATTTATGATCTGTTAT
>JARRMB010000100.1:0-7370 GCA_037386325.1 Candidatus Bathyarchaeota archaeon | reverse complement strand
TACTTCGTTAAAAGAAGTGCAAAAGTAGCTATAATCCCCGAAAAAAATGTTACCCCTGCACCTCAACAATCACCCCTAGACTCACCAAAATCACCAAACTAACTTTCATTCTATCAGAATGGTTAACTAAAAATAAAATTGAATTCTGACAATCATCAACCAATTTATTTTTACAATCAAAAAACCCTTGGTTCATAAATAAAATAATTTAACAAGGGTTTTCATCAATTTCTTGAATTCTAAATCTACCCTAAAATTTTTTGTTAAAATTTAATCCCTACGTTTAGATATGATTTCTTTTAATGGCTTTTCATCTATCAATATAATATGGAGACATTTTAGTAAGTTTATTCACAATGAATTTTTGGAATATAATAATTGGCAATTTAAAAAATCTAAATGCTTTCTTTAAATTTTTGGAATATTCTTCAATATTATGGTTTTGAAAACTAAATTCTCGTTGGGCTTCTTGGGTGTCATACCAGTCTAGATGATAGGTATTGATATTTGGTGTGAAATATTTTTTATCCGGGACAGGAATAGACAAAGATCCAAATAAAAGGGAAAAAAATTCTTTCCCTCGAAGTTGCCAACCATTTATTTTACCTCCCCCTAAGATATATGCTTGATTTTTCGGAGTTGACCCTGATTTCAGCTTTTCAATCCCTGTAACCAAAGCAGTAGCAACATCCTCAACCATTATCATCTCGAGTCGCATGTCGGGATGCATATCAAAAAGTTCTTCCATCAAAGAAAAAGAACCCAAAAAGGAAAAAGCAGAAAACGTTGGAAGTACCCCTGCAAGTCTAAAAACTATATAATTATCTGCTTTTTCCTGGAGAAATTCTTCACATTTTATTTTTGATTCCTCATAATTTCCAGTAACAATCAATGGATCATTTCTTTCAACTAATTTGTTCTGCAGTTGAGTGGGACCCATTACACTAGCTGAAGAAGTAAAAATGAAGGGAATGTCGTTTTTTGTTTCATTAATTGCTTTTATTAAATTTACAGTACCACCAAAATTAACAGCCATTGTTAGCTCTCTTCTAATTTTTGAAAGTGGAGGAATTATTGCAGCAAGATGAATTATTGCTTCACAATTTTGAACTGCCTTTTTCACTTCATTGAAATTTCTTATATCGCCATAAATTACTTAATTAATTTTACACCTATACTTCCGTGCAGTTCTACGAATTTTTTTATTGTCTATTTTTTGATTAGTATACTTCTGTCTTTCACGATTTCTATCTGTTAAGTATTTTTAGATTTTGAATGAAATTTAAGTCAAATACATTAACATAACTTTTAATCTCTTCGTAATCTTTTTCCACTTAACTTTAAAAAAGCTCTTAGCACATTGCCATTTCTTAATAATTTATGTAATAATTCTCCAGTTTGGGTTTTCATATAAAATATATGATTAGATGCTTGTTTTTCTATTATGAATTTGTCTTCTAGTAGAAACTCAGTTATCCAATGTCGGAATTGTGATTCGTTACCAACTATTTTGATTAAATCCCATTTTGAAGCTCTTCCATTATTTTGATCTATACAATTAAGTAACTCTAGCGCGATGATGCTAGGCGTTCTTCTTGGAAAAGCCAATTTTAGTTCGCCCTACGATTTTAGTTGTGATAATTCTTCACTCCCCAATAAAGGTCCTTAACAAGGTCTGAAGCATCAGTGATCAACTCATCAAATATCCTATTTAACGAAGAGATTCTTTCAAGACTATCTTTTTCTTCATCATCTACGTCCATTTTTGTCGCCACAAAAAAGTTGTTGAGATTTCACTTAAAACGATTGTTCTAGAAATAATATCAAAAATACTTCCAGTTGCGTTGATTCAAAATTTTATTGTCTGGGTTTGGGGTTAAAATTTAACATTTTCAATAACCGAAATGGTTTAAATTAATTATTAACATAAGATTTTAAGTTAAAAATAATTTTCACAAGAGGTCAAAATGCTTTGAAGATAGGAACAGTAATCTATGAACCCGTAATCGTTGAAGGTTTCGACATTTCTGTATATTACTCCAAACGTGTGGACGGTTTAGTAGGAAAACCCGCAAAAGACATGTATAACGATATCACATGCTTTGTTGATGCAAAAACTATACGACAAAAACCCGAGTTAGTAGCTCTTTCACCAAACGGACCAGCAACTAGAACAAACAAAACCTTTTCCTTGCCATGGGACTTTGTGTGTCCCACAAATGAAGAATACCAAACCCACGTTCTCAATTTTATAGAAGATACTGCAAAAGAAGCTGTAAAAGGAGTTATTTTGAATCTTTATCATTTTCCTGAAGAGGGATTCTGTACTTGCGATAGATGCTCGAAAGCACATAGAGAAAGCGGGTTAGATTGGTTAGACTGGAGAGCCTGGACAGTTACAGATTTTATTAGAAGAGCAAAAAAATTAGTTAAACAACCCTTTGGCATTGAAATATGGCCAGATCCAATATTAGCAAAAGAAAGATTCGGTTTAGACTTTACTGCACTTGCAGATTTTGTAGATTTTTTTCATGTTCCTCTCTCAGCCCATAATTATGTGACAATGTATTGGGTAGATACTTTAACGAGAGACTTTAAGAAGATGCTTAAGAAACCAATTTTTATAGAATTAAGCGCAGAAATTTCAAGAGACATTGATACAAAAGCCCTTCTTAGAACCGTTGCTTATGTCTCAAGTCATGATGTTGAAGCTGTTCTTCTTCTTGTTCACGATTCAGAAAGAGCTAAAGAAATATGTAAAACTGCAGTAAATGATAACAATTACAGAAGTTGGCTAGAAAAATTCGGATTCGAAAATATGAACAAAATAATTGAGAATTGGGAAAATGCAATTTGTCGATATTTTCTTAGTTTATTTATATCCAATTCTGCTGAAATAATTTTTGTATTTATTTCATCTTTTGCTTGGTTTAGAATTCCCCAAGGAGATATTATTGCACTATTACCTCCTCTTGAATTTGATCGGGTGTTTCCATTTTTTAAAATGAAAACTCTGTTATCTTCTGCTCTTTTTTGTGTAAGAGGATGACCTTTAACATAGGGATGAGTTCTTGTAGCCGAAACAGGTAAGAAAATAACTTCAGCTCCCAGAGAGGATAATTTTTTGACAGTTCTTGGATAAAACACGTCAGCACAAATTAGAATTCCTATTCTGCAGTATTTGGTTTTAAACACTTTGAAGGTGCTTCCAACACTCAAACCAACCTTTTTTTCCCATTCAGTTAAGTGCATTTTCCTAAATTTTCCAAGAATTTTCCCGTTCTTGAAAAAAATAGATGTGTTGTAGATTTTTCCTCTAAATTTTTCGAAGATAGTTCCACCTACAATGTAAGCGTCAATATCATTTGAAACTCTAGTCAAAAGTTTAACTGCAGTATCATGGGTTTTTTCAATTATGTCTTCAATTTGGTTATTATCTTCTATATTGGATGGAAACACAAAATATTCGGGAAGACTAATAAATTTCGAACCTAAATCTGCTGCCCGATATAACATTTTTTCAGCTGTTTCCAAATTCTTTTCTGAAGATTCACTTATTTGCATATGAATTAAGCTGACCTGCATTGTTTTCCCTGCTATTGTTATCTCATATTGCCCTGTAGATGTTTCTAATAAACCTTAAATTTGAATAGCTCGAGAATGTTTAGATTATTTCAAAGGATATTATTCATCTATTTTAGAGTAGCTGTTCTAGCCTAGAGGTTCATGCATGAATAAAAAACTAAATGTGGCCGTCTTTAACACTCAGCCACCTCATATTTACTTCGGAGGGGTTGAACGTCGGATTATCGAAAATGCCAAACTTTTAAAAAAAGATGTTAATACGACAATTTACAGTGGATCAAAAAAGGGGTTTAATAGACCATTAGTTATGGATGGAATAACTTTTATTCCTTGTTTTTCTACCGATTTTCTTTATCCGATTGATAATTGGTTTTTTAATAGATCTATCTCAGAATTGGTTAAAGTTATAAAAACAGATATCTATGAAGCTCATACTGTTAGTGGTTATAAACTTCTTAAAACTCTAGAAAAAAAGAAAATTAGTAGACCATTTATACATACCATTCATGGGGTTTTGGCAGATGAATATTTTCAAGCCTCCAGAAGTGTTTCTCCAACAATTAGAATGAAATTGTCTAATCTTTTTATGTGGTATCTTGCTGAAATTGAAAAGGAAACCGCTCAAAAAGCAAGAATGATAGTCACTGTCAGTCGTTATTCTGCGCAAAAAATAGTTCAATTATATGGAATTGATCGATCAAAAATAAGAGTAGTTCCAAATGGTGTGGATCTTCAAAAATTCAAACCCTATAAAGATGATGATAAAATTAGAGATATTATTGGCACTAATTATGAAAACGTAGTGCTTTCTGTGGGTAATCTTATACCCAGGAAGGGTTTTCACTTTTTAATTGAGGCAGCAAAAAATGTAATAAAAGAAAATAAAAAAACAAAATTTGTTGTAGCTGGAGATGGACCTTTGAGAAATCATTTGATTTCGTATTCGAAAGAGTTGGATGTCTTTGAAAATTTTGTTTTTTTAGGTGAGGTTTCTGAAGCTTTGCTTCATAGTTTGTATAATTCTGCTAGTATTTTTGTTTCTTCATCGATTCAAGAAGGTCAAGGTATTTCATTATTGGAAGCGCAGGCAACTGCTAAACCTGTAGTTGCTTTTAACGTTACTGCAATTAATGAAGTTGTAAAAAATCATGAAACTGGATTATTAGTAAAACCAGATAAGAATGAATTATCTAAAGCAATTTTGTTTCTTCTTTCTGACAAAGTATTGCAGAGAAAAATGGGTAGTTCAGGTCGAGAGTTCGTCAGAGAAAATTTTTCTTGGGAAATTTCTGCAAAAAATATGTTAAATGTTTATTCCGAAGTAACTAAAGATAGTTAATCGCTGCTAATTGGTACAGGTGAACTTTCATTATTTTTCTTTGTAATTCGATATGCAATTAAAGTAATTAATATAATGATAATAACGATTAATGCGACGATATATTCTGTTGGTACATCTAACTGAGTATTATTAGTTGGTTCATTATCTCCATTTTGTGATTGGTCCGGTAAATCATTTTCTTGTTGTTTTTCAATTACTCTTAGCGATACTTCTTCTCCTTCTAAGATATATGCTGAACCCGAGCAAAAGATTGAGATTGTATAATTTCCTATTTCATTAGGTGAGATATCAAAACTAAAAGCACCATTTTTTTGTGAAACAACTTGAGTGAAATTTATGGTTTCATCAGAATTTTTAAAAATAATATTTACTGTTACATAAGAAATACCTGGTTCTAGTTGGCCACAACCCGTAACTATGTCTCCATTTTCTACTATATTTTTATCCAATTCAACTAAAATCTGGCCTTTAGTAATCGGATAATTGCCAAGGCAGTAAACATTGTTGTCATTATTTCCAAAATATAATCTTCCCTCATAAACTGATGGTGATGACCAACTGTTTGAGCCTGTTTCAAAGAATGATAATCTGTTTCCATTTGTAGCATTAAGAGCATAGACAAATCGTCTATCAGTAGTTACGTAAATTTTTCCATCAGCATATGCTGGAGTAGTGTAAAGTTCGGTTCCTAACCAACTTTTCCAAATAACGTCTCCATTACTTGTGTTTAGCGCTGTTATGAAAAACATATCGACAATATAGAGTTGTTTATTATTGTAAGCCATAGAACCAATTAAATAACCCCCTATTCCTTCCGAACCTCTACTGTTCCTCTATCAGCTACCATTTCATATTCGATTTCTCGTTTCCAAATAAGTGAGCCATTATTTGCATCAATCTTATAGAGGGCACCTGAACTTGGTTCTTGAGATGTGACATAAACATATCCTTCAGAAACTGCTGGAGTGGATGTAATATATCCTAATGTTTTGAATGTCCATTCAATGTCACCGGAATTAGCGTTAAGACAATATAGGTTGGTGTCAAGAGACCCCACGTATAGCTTATCATTAAGAATAATAGGAGATGAACGTATTCCAGTTACAGCTTTAAAATGGGCTTCGATGTATCCTCCTGCCTGAGTTTTCCATAGTAAGCTACCGTTTAAGGCATCTAAACAATAAATTGTTCCGTCATCTGGTCCAAGATATAATTTATTATTAACTACAGCGGGTGAAGATTTTATTCGAGCTTCAGTCATGAAACTCCATATTTTTCTACCATCAGATGCATCAAGACAGTAAATATTTTTGTCTTGCGAACCTACGTAAATTCTTCCTTTTACAGCAATTGGTGTGGAAATGACTCCCCCTTTTGTTGTAAACTTCCATCTAAGATTAAGCTCTTTAGGACCAGCTTTACCATCTCCATTATTCTGAGGATTATTTCGCCATAATGGCCAAGAATTAGTGCCAATGGCCCAAACTTCATCAAAAGTAGTATAGTCATCCATTGTCATCTCTTTGATAAATCCTGGGATGACATACAAATTTCCATATGCAATAGCAATCGAATCTCTCGGGGAATGAGTTTCTATAGGTAATTCCCACAAAAGATCGCCTGTAAATGCATCAAGACAAACAAACTCTGATTTACTATATTCTAAAGTGTAAGGATCATATGAAACTCTTTGACCTGTTGTAGCATATATTTTTCCATCAGCTACAACCGGCCATCCAGGCCAAAATAGATATCCTGGTCCTTCATATTTCCAAATTAATTGTCCGCTGTTAATGTCCAATGCGTAAAGATTTCCATCTTTGTTAAGTTCATAAACCATGTCATATGCAGCTGCACAACCGCTAACCCAATATCCTAGTTGGGTTCCTGGGTTGTATTTCCATAATATTTCACCTGTTTTTGCATCGAAACAATAGAATACATTATCTTGTTCACCTGCTTTGAGTAATTTTCCTTCATAATAGGAACCCGAAAAACTCATAGCTCCAGTTGTTTCAGTATCCCACAAAACTTCGCCAGTAGTTGCATTAAGTGCAACCTGATGTGGTTCAAATGACCCTGGAAAAACTCTTCCTTCACCATATTGAATTCCAGTTCCACTTGATATACTACCTGAAACATAAGTTTCCCATTCTTTTCTAGGTGGATCCGAGGGTTTAGAAAAATTCCATGCTTGAACGACAGAATCACCTTGAACATAAAACATTTTATTTTCTGGGCTATAGACACTCTCTGCCCAATAGGATACTTTTGCGTTAAATTCATTGCTCACCCATAGAATTTCTCCTGTACTGATTTCCAGACAATAGTTCGCAATAACTAGATGTGTTTCATCGATTTTGAATATTGCTGGCCATCTTTGAATATTTGGAAGTGTTGTATTCCAAATTACTATCCCTGTGTCTTTTTCTAAAGCGATAAT
>JARRMB010000099.1:0-5602 GCA_037386325.1 Candidatus Bathyarchaeota archaeon | reverse complement strand
TAGAGAATAACATAACGTCTCAAATTACTAGTTTAATAAGAGAACATCTGCTGCGTGATGTTAAAAATAAAATTCTCAAGTATGATGGGAGACCTTTCAATCCAAGAGCTTTAGCTCAAAGTATTCAGGAGGTTCTCTAAATGGTTACTCTTAATGATCTGAAGACTCCAAAAACAAATACATGGTGTCCAGGATGTGGAAATTTTGGAATATTAATGGCATTCAAAAAAGCGATAATAGAATTAGAAATGGAACGGGAAAACGCCATACTAGTTTCAGGAATAGGTTGTCATGGTAAAATGGTTAATTATGTAAACATTAACGGATTTCATGGAATACATGGCAGAGTTTTACCTTTAGCAACTGGAATTAAGTTAACTAATCCAAAACTTAATGTGATTTGTTTTGCAGGAGATGCTGATCAATACAATGAAGGATGGGGACATTTTGGCCATGCTATACGCTACAATTTAGATATTACTCTAATTGTGCATGATAATATGGTTCTAGGTTTAACGACTGGTCAAGCAACATCTACTAGTCAACAAGGATTCAAATCAAAATCAACACCATTTGGTGTAATTCCACCAATGTTGAATCCAATCGCACATGCTTTAGTTAGCGATGCAAGTTTTGTGGCAAGAGGATTTTCTGGGGATATGTTTCACCTTAAAGACTTGATTGTTGAAGCTATCAAACATAGAGGATTCGCTTTTATTGACGTATTCCAACCATGTGTTACTTTCAATTACCTTAACACCTATGACTGGTACAAACAACGAGTATACAAACTACAAGAGGAAGGACACGATGAAACTAATTACACAAAAGCTTTAGAAAAAGCATTTGAATGGGGGGACAGAATACCAATAGGAATATTCTACAAGAAAGAAAGACCCATTTACAGTGACAGTCTCTCATATTTGAACGGGACTGAATTGACAAAAATATCAGAAAATGTTGATATATCGTCTGCTTTGAAAGATATGATGTAATCAAAAATAGCGCTTGAAAGAAAAAATAAGATTATCTGAAAATACCGATTATCAATTGGGAAAAATGGAAAAAAATAATTTATTGTTTTTGGTTTAAAGATCCATCATTAGTTTGAGATGAATAATTGGAGTTCTTCGTTCAGCTAGGCGGTTTACTCGAGGTACGAGTTCTTGGAATATACTCCACGGATCAAGTATGGATTCGTCAAGCGGATTTCTTCCCTTATTTATTTTCAGTCGATGAGCTATTTCTTCTACTATAAGATTTTCTGCTATCAGTTCACTCATGCAAACCTCACCTTTATTGATTAATTTTTGAATCACTAATTTTTTAAGTTCTTCTTGTTTTTCCATTTCTTTGAAAAGTTTAGTAGCTTTATTCTTAATCTTTAGAAAAGATAATGAGATCTGTGGCATCTGTTGGCAAAGTGTAACTCTTTGTCTCCATTTTTCTAACCATTGTCGAGTCCAGATTTTAATAAATGATTGAATCTCATCTGTGTGAATCCCTTTATTTAGAAATTCTTCTATATCCTCGAAGTTTGCTTCACTGGTTTCTATTTCTAAGAATGTTTCCAAATCCTTATATGCAAAATCTAAAAGTTTTCGTTCAGAACCATAAATATCCAGATCCGGAATTTCTCTTTCGAGCTCCTTTGCTAACCATGGTGTTATAATCTGGTTTCTTGAGTACTCAAGTTTGGAGCTTGCCATCCGCTTTAACCTCTTTCGAGGAATATATATCCTGATTTTTTGGAAGTATTTGAGGGTTTCCTATTTCTAATTAAAAAATAAAAATTTTTTACAATAAATTCAAAGTAATAATTTCGGATCCTACAGATGGAACATCACAGTTTATGGAATTGGAAGAAAATCAAGCGGCTCCCATAATTGGTAGAAAATTGGGAGAAATTATTGATGGAGCTGCGGTTAAATTATCTGGTTATAAACTTAAAATAACTGGTGGATCTGATAGAGACGGTTTTCCAATGAGACCTAATATTCATGGTGGAGTACGTGTTGGTGCAATCTTAAGTGAGGGCGTAGGTTTTCATTCTTCTCAAAAAGGAGAACGAAAAAGAAAAACACTTCGAGGCAATGTCATAACTGATGCTATAGTTCAAATTAATATGAAAGTGGTTGAAAAACCTAAAGGAAAAAAAGCAGATAAATCTAAAGAAAGTTCAGAAGCTAAAATAAAAACAGAAGAATCTAATCAATAATTAAGAAGCTTCTGATATTATTTATCTTAAATTTGTGTTTTTAACTATTGATGGAGTCGTTTTTGTTGTTATCGGAAATTCTTAATGATGAACAATTAATAAAATTATATACTGAATCAGGTTTTTTAGTGGTTGTAGATTATACAAAAAATGAAGTAAGACTACATACCGTTGATTGTATGTTGGCTGATCCGATTAGTACTATTGGGGTTAAGCCCTCTAAAGTTAGGGCTAGGGTTATACTAATGTTAAATGCCCTATCTGCAATCCTTAATTTCTTCAATATTTGCTGTGTTTCATAATTCAGAAGTTTTTCTTTTTATATTTTTTATGCATTTCTTCAACTTGATGTCTACTAACATATCCTTTGTGAGGACGAAAACCACCTTTGAATCCCTTTGGAATATGCATAAGTTCATGTATGACAGTTTTAACCTTATCTTCTTGACTTAATCTATCATATCTTTCAGAAAGAACCTCAATAATATATGTCGGAGGGACATTAAGCGCTTGTTGCCATATTTTTCCGAACCCATGGATTCTCGCAATTATGCGCTCAGATTTTGATCCCTTACTTCTAAAACAATGTACACATTCCGGAACAATATGAAAAAATTCTAATTTCTCTATAATTTCATTTGTAAGTATTTTGACATCTGGAGCCTTCCTGTATTCCAAAGTTACCACATTCCCAAGTTTTAGTATCTTTTTATTTTTACTTAATTACTTAAAATAATTATGTGGATAAATGGACTCCTTGATTCAATTAAATTTATATGATTAATTATACGGGTATTCTGCTTTTACGCAATAAATTATAATATTGTTACGATTTAATTAATATGAAGAAGAAAAAAATTAAATTCCGGATTTTTTTCTTCTTCTGGAGAACTGTTTTCTGATGCTCAGATATTTTGGTAATGCTAACAAACGCGCGCATTGATAAGAGTGTTTAATTAAACGCTTCAACTGAAATGAAAGATTTAATATTGGCTATTTCGTATCATGCGTAAAGGAATAATGATTATTATGGAATCTACTCCAGTACGAAAGCTAAGCAAAACACCTGCACCCTTACCTCAACAACCAGTTGTAAATATTGGGACTATCGGTCATGTAGATCATGGAAAAACCACTCTTGTTGAAGCTATAACTGGAGTATGGGCGGCTAAACATAGTGAGGAACTTAGAAGGGGGATTACAATAAAACTTGGTTATGCAGATGCTCCAATATATAAATGTCCAAATTGTGAAGAACCTAGATGTTATTCATCTGGTCCAATTTGTCCCAATTGCGGATCAGATTGTGAGTTTGTTAGAGCAGTAAGTTTTGTAGATTCTCCAGGGCATGAAGCACTTATGGCCACAATGCTTTCTGGAGCAACAGTAATGGATGGAGCTATGCTTATTATAGCTGCAAATGAAAAATGTCCTCAACCACAAACTCGTGAGCATTTAGCTGCAATAGAATTGGCTGGACTTAAAAATATTGTAATCATCCAAAATAAAATTGATATTGTAGATGAAAAGAGAGCCTTAGAAAGTTACAAAGAGATAGTGTCTTTTGTAAAAGGAACCATAGCTGAAGGAAAACCGATTATTCCTGTGTCAGCTCAACATGGAGTAAACATAGATGTGGTTCTAAAAGCTCTTGAAGATAATATTCCTACACCTGTTCAGGATCCTTCTAAACCTCCTAGAATGTTCATTTTGCGCTCTTTTGATGTAAACAAGCCAGGAGCATCGGTAGATGAACTTAAAGGAGGAGTAATTGGTGGAAGTATTTCTCAGGGAAAATTCAGACTTGGTGATGAAGTTGAAATCCGCCCTGGAATTAAGGTTGAAAAACAGGGAAGAACATTTTATGAGCCAATATTTACAGAAATTACTAGCCTAAGCGCTGGTGGCAAAGAAGTTGAAGAAGCTCAAAGCGGAGGATTAGTAGGAATTGGAACAAATTTAGACCCATCGTTAACTAAAGCAGATGGACTAACAGGAAATCTATTGGGAAAACCCAATCTATTGCCATTAACACGTTATGAACTCACTCTTGAAACTACCCTTCTGAAAAGAGCAATAGGAACAAAAGAATTAGTACAAGTTGATAATATAATAAAAGGTGAAAAATTACTTTTAGATGTTGGAACCACTATAACTGTTGGAAAAGTACTATCTGGAAAGAAAAATCGTGTTAAACTACAATTAACTCGTCCAGTTTGTGCAGAAGACGGGGCAAGAGCTGCAATAAGTAGAAAAATTGCAAGTAGATGGCGCTTAATCGGATATGGAATAATACAAAGTTAGTTTTTTTATCATTTTATGCTCAATGTACGATTGATAAGAATTTTAAATTTCTTTTTTTGAATAACATTAATCATCAAAATATTCATATTTTTATTCATTAAATCTAATGTTAGACGATACATTTTTTGTAGTAATTTGTTTGTATAAATACAAATGATTACAATCGATTACAATTGAATGCTTATGCCTTTTTTGTAATCGTTCATTTAAAATACAAATTCTTCTATAAAATAAGTTTCTGCAAATAAAATTAAAAAGGAATGAAAAATGAAAAACACTAACAAAAAAACCAAAATATCAATGATATTTCTTCTAACAATGCTAACAATATCGATTATTTCTATTTCAATTCCATCAATATTTTCTCAACAGGTAGATCATACAAAAGCAACTTTTCCGTACATAAATGCAACACCAAATCCAGTTGGAGTAAACCAAGAAACATTACTTCATGTAGGAATAACTGACTTCTTACGTGACGTTGATCATGGATGGGAAGGACTAACAGTCACTGTAAGGCGACCAGATGGTCAAACTGAAACCTTGGGACCGTTTAGAACCGATTCCACTGGAGGAACTGGTACAATATTTATTCCAACAATGGTCGGATCTTACTATTTAAAGACAAACTTTCCAGAACAAACCTACTTTTGGACTCCCAATAATAGGGTTCCATTTGAGGGACTAGTACTTTATGAAGCTGGTGAAAGTGAGGAACTTGAGCTAGTTGTAAATCAAGACCCTAGACCGGAATATCCAACTATTCCACAACCTGATGAATATTGGACTCGTCCAATAGACGCTCAATTCAGGGAATGGTCTATTGTCGCGGGAAACTCGCTAGAAGGTGCAGGAAGAGGTGGTATAACAGCAGTAGGAAACTCCGAAGCTCCAGATACACCTCATATTCTATGGGCAACTCCCATCGATGATGGAGGACTTGTTGGAGCAACGGTTGGAGATCATGCAATCGAAGATGGAGATGCATATAGTGGAAAGTTCACAGGTTCAGTAGTAGTTAACGGAATCTTCTGTTATAATGAATATGGAACTGGATTTACTGGAGACAATGCAGAACAT
>JARRMB010000098.1:0-3169 GCA_037386325.1 Candidatus Bathyarchaeota archaeon | reverse complement strand
TAGTTCTTGAGGAAGTAAGAAAAGGTTTCGTGTATAAAGGACGAGTTCTACGACCGTGTATGGTCAATATTTCTTGTATTAAAAATGATGAGGAGAAAAAAGATGAGTAAAAACGAAAAAAGAGAAAAAATATTGGGAATAGACCTTGGAACAACTAATTCAGCTGCAGCGATAATGGAAGCTGGTAGACCTGTAATAATTCCAAGTGCTGAAGGGCCAACTTTGGCAGGTAAAATGTTTCCATCAGTTGTTGCGTTCACTAAAGACGGTCAACTGCTTGTTGGAGAACCTGCAAAACGACAGGCAGTAACCAACCCTGAAGGTTCCATCTTTGAAATTAAACGAAAGATGGGGACAAATCAGAAAGTAACAATTCGAGGAAAAGAGTATACTCCGCAACAGATTTCAGCGTTTATTCTACAAAAAATAAAAAGAGATGCAGAAACTTTTTTGGGTGAAAAAGTCAGCAAATGTGTAATAACCGTTCCTGCACACTTCAATGACAATCAGAGACAAGCAACAAAAGATGCAGGAGAAATTGCTGGATTCAAAGTTTCTCGAATAATTAATGAACCTACTGCAGCTTCTTTGGCTTATGGTCTAGATAAGCTCGAATCTGAAATGAAGATACTTGTTTTCAGTTTTGGCGGAGGAACAAACGATACTACAATAATGGATTTTGGTACAGGAGTTTTTGAGGTTTTATCCACAAGTGGAGATACTCAACTTGGAGGAACAGATGTAGATAAAACTGTAGTAGATTACCTTCTAAGTGAATTTAAAGCTAAAGAAGGAATTGATCTCAGCAAAGATCCCGTGGCACTACGAAGACTTAAAGAGGCTGCTGAGAATGCAAAAATAGAGCTTTCAACTCTTCTGACAACAGACCTTAATCTTCCCTTTATTGCCTCTGATTCTACAGGACCAAAACATTTACACCTAACTCTCACTCGAGCCAAACTTGAACAACTTGCCACTCCAATAGTAGAAAAAATAAAAGATCCAATTCTAAGAACACTCAAAGACGCTAAACTTGAAACCAAAGACATCGATAAAATAATTTTAATTGGCGGACAGACTAGAATGCCGTTAGTTAAAAAATTTGTCGAAGACACATTAGGTAAACAAGCCGAACGAGGAGTTGACCCTATGGAGTGTGTTGCTGTAGGTGCAGCCATTCAAGGAGGAGTAATAGCTGGTGATGTAAAGGATTTATTACTTTTAGATGTAACTCCTCTATCTTTGGGGGTTGAAACTCTTGGAGGTGTCACAACCAAGATTATTGAACGCAATACGACTATTCCTACAAAGAAGAGTCAAATATTTTCAACTGCAGCAGATTTCCAAACCGCTGTTACTATTAACGTGTTACAGGGAGAAAGAGCAATGGCAAAAGACAACGTTTCACTAGGAACATTTAATTTAACTGGAATTCCGCCAGCACCACGAGGAGTACCTCAAATTGAGGTTTCTTTTGATATCGACGCTGATGGAATATTAAACGTTTCAGCTAAAGACATTGGTACTGGAAAAGAGCAGAAAATCACTATTACAGCATCAACGAAGTTGTCTGAAAACGAAAAAGAAAGAATGATGAAAGAATCTGAACAGTTCGCTGAAGAAGACAAAAAACGAAGAGAAGAAGTAGAAGTACGTAACAATGCCGATTCTTTGCTATATACCGCTGAAAAGACCAAAAAAGATTTGGGTGAAAAACTCAACAAAGATCAAATCCAAAAGATAGATGATGCAGAAGATAAATTGCGAAAAACAATAGCCGATGGAGATGTTGAAAAGATTAAAGCCGAAAGTGAAGCTTTTTCAAAAGTTCTCCAAGAGGTGGGGACGGTAATTTATCAACAAGCAGCAGCTCAAGCGGCAGCTCAAAAATCCGAGGAAAAAACTGAGAATGGTAAAAAGGTTGTTGACGCTGAGTACGAAGACGTAAAAGACCAAAAATAATTGTTTAATGGTGCATCTTTAGGCTGATCAGCAAATGACTTCAAAACGTGATTACTATGAAATTCTTAATGTCTCAAAAGATGCACCTAAAGACGAAATAAAGAAAGCTTATCGCAAGTTAGCATTAAAGTATCATCCAGATAGAAACAAAGCTCCCGAAGCTGAGGAGAAATTCAAGGAGATATCTGAAGCATATGCTGTTCTATCAGATGAGGAGAAAAGAAGTCAGTACGATCGTTTTGGTCATGCAGGAATAAATGGTAGGTATTCTGCAGAAGATATCTATGGGGGAGTAGACTTTGAATCAATATTTAGGAATGCTGGATTCGGGTTCGATAATATCTTTGATGTATTATTTGGTCGAGGCGGACGAAGGAAAAGACAAACAGGATCAGACCTTAGATATGATCTAACTATAAGTTTGGAAGATGTTGCTTTTGGTTTAAAAAAGGAGATTCAATTCCCCGGTTTTGAGTCATGCAATACTTGTAGCGGAAGCGGAATTAAACCCGGAACTGAATCTAAGAAATGCCAAGAATGCGAAGGAACAGGTGAAATTAATCGAGTAAGGAGTTTCGGCTTTATGCAGTTTGCAGAAGTTCAGGTTTGCAATAAATGTCAGGGTAAGGGGGTTCCTGCCGAAAATTTATGCAGTTATTGTAACGGAGTAGGAGCGACAAAAGGTATTCGAAAAATTATGCTAGATATTCCAGCGGGGGTTGATGACGGTTTCAGTCTCAGGCTTCGTGGAGAAGGAGCACCTAGTCCCACATCAGGTGAAAGAGGCGATCTGTATGTCGTTTTGCATGTTAAACCACATAAGAAGTTCATAAGAAGAGGAGACCACATTTATTATCAAACAAAAATTAGTTTTCCCGCATTAGCGTTAGGCACAAAAATTAATATACCAACATTATATGGCGATACCAAATTAAAGATACCATCGGGAACTCAGACTGGAACATTATTCAAACTAAGAAACAAAGGGATACCTCATTTCCGTGGATTTGGAAAGGGGGATCAATTTGTCGAAGTCACTGCAGAAACACCTACAAAACTTTCTCGAAAACAGAAAAAAATATTTACAGAACTCCAAAAAGAATTCAAAGATTGAAATCTGCAACTATCTAAAGATTAAAATCTCTAGACATTAGTAGGCTGGTTAGTAAATAATTGAAGGTATTGCCAGTGGATAAATCCGAAGAGC
>JARRMB010000097.1:0-9453 GCA_037386325.1 Candidatus Bathyarchaeota archaeon | reverse complement strand
TCTTAAAATTCTTTGCTTGATCGGTTACATCAAGGAATGCCTCATCTAATCCCCATTGTTCAAATTTTTCTGTGAAATCCTTTAAAATATTCATTATTTTTTTAGAAACGTTTTGATATAGACGATAATTTACAGGAACAAATATTGCATCAGGACAAAGTCTCCAAGCTTGAGAAATGGGAATACCTGATTGAATGCCATATTTTCGTGCTTCATAATTACAAGTACTCACGACACCTCTTCCTGTTCCTTGTTTTGGGTCAGCTCCAACAATAACAGGTTTGCCTTGAAATTCAGGATGTTCTCTTGTTTCTATCGCAGCGAAAAATTGATCCATATCAACATGAAAAATTATGCGATCTCTATTTTTCGCCACATTTCATTAGCTCCTAAAAATAGTTTGGAAAACATAGTCAATTTCCCTAATTTCCGATAATACCTTCTGTGAATCGTTCATGGTTAACATTTTCTTTTCTTTTAGATTTACAAGATTTGAAACATTTTCATATAGAGAATCAAAGGCTTTCTTAACTTGAAGGTCGTTATTCATATTTTTCTCAAAATCTTTTTTTATTTTTTTAACAAATTTCTTAGCTTCATTAGTGGATTCATAAACATCTGTATCTTCAAATCCCAATTTATTTACCATATCGCGAAAATTCCTAAGTAATTTGCAAACTTTAGTATATTCTTTAAAAGTGAAATTCAACTTTCTTCTATAATGTCCGTAAAGGAAAAAGAAACGAATATGATTCCATACACATTCTGTTTCCAAAAGATCATAAGGATATTTTATATTACCTTTACGTTTTGACATTTTTTCACCTTCATAAAATAAGTGAGCTGAGTGAAGCCAAAAATTAATAACTGTTTCATTTGTGATAGCTTCAATTACAGCTATTATGTAATCATGATGACGATGAGTACTATCTATTCCGCTACACCATATATCAGCTTTAAATCCAAAAGTTTTCAATAACATAGCTTGGTCTTGAATGTTCCATGAAGGTCTACCTCTTCCAATTTTTGTATCCCAAAAAACTTTGTCCCCTTTTTTAAAGCCATGCCATAATATGAAGTCACCTTTATTCCATCGATCATTAGAATAGGTATCCCGGTGGTAATGTCTCTTCTTTGTAGGCCATTTACTCATATCTAAACCATATAACTTTCCAAAACCATCAAATTTTAAAGGATCAAAATAGACATTTCTCCTTCCTCGATAATTATAGTAGTATGCATATCCTTTCTCAATTAAGACTTCGATTAAGTATACTGCTTCATCAATAGCAAAGGAAGAACGCTGCAAATTATTAGGAATCTTAACTTTTAATTTGTTTAATTCATCTATGAAGGTTTTGATATTTCGTTCAGTCAATTCTTGAGCAGTGAGATTTTGATTTTCTGCTTCCACAAAAGCCTTGTCTTCTACATCGGTTATAGTCATTAATCGTTCAACACTATAACCAAGATACTCAAGATAACGTTGAAGAATGTCTTCGAAAACAAAAGTCCTATAATTTCCGATATGAGGCAACTGGTAAATAGAAGGCCCACAAGTCACTAATTTCACTTTTCCAGTTTCTCGCGGTTTGAAATTTTCAAATTTTCTAGTTAGTGTATTATGAAATCTAAGCAAAAAAGTCACCTAATTATTTTTAAAAAATTAAATATAATTACTGTAAATAGGATTTTCATTACTTTATCATTCCCATTGAATTTCAATTGAGACTCATATTGACTCTAAGCAAAAAATAAGGATTCTGTAAATGATAATTAGAAAAAGAAAATAATTCCCATAAAAAGAAGGAAATATCTGATTTTCCTAATTCTTAACGGAAAAAACTATTGAGGTTTCCCCATTATTATTGGTGCAAAATTCTTTTCAGCTCTTTTCTTCTTGAATGCAACTAATTTAATTATTTCATCTTGATTAACATCTGCTCTTGTAAAATCAACATTTTCTAACAACTTTTTTCCACGATCAGATCGAATAATTATTGTCGAATATCCTACAGGACTACCAACAGAACCGACTGAAACATCAGCAATTCTACCGACAAAATCATTGCAATAGCCACATCCGCCTTGGATAGCATCAGAAAATTCTTTTATTTTAGCTGAATATTCGTTTCCATCAATTTGAACTATAAATTTACCCTTATGAATTTGGGTTTTTTCTGCACGATCCAAATTAACACCTAATATTCGTTGGGTAACATCTTTCAATTTTTCATAATCAAAAGCTTCAAAACAGAACAGTCCAACTATTGTAAGTTCTAAATCAGGATATTTTTTCAACATTTGTTGCTGAATCTTTCTACCTGTACGAATTTCACAAGGAGTACCAACAAGAGCAATCTTTCTTTTTCCATTTTCTACCATCTCACCGATTTTAGACATCATTTTTACTCTTGAATACTTCGTTCCTTTAGCAGCAATTATTTCATCTGCACTTTCAGCAATAATTGCTTCTGCCTGATAACCAATTGACCGCCTAACAACTATTGCAGCATCAAAAAGACCTTTCTTAAACCCTGAAAGCAACAAAGCAGTCGCCATTCCACCATCTTGTCCACCGATAGAGCTTTTTGCAGCAAAAATTTCTTGAAAAACTCCTAACTGATCATGTCGTATTCCTTGAAGAAACTGTTTTTCAGCTTCTGTGATATCAGTTTCCAACATAGGATATGTGTTTGTTCTTACTTTTTTTGAATCTGTCGGACAAACAATTGCACAAGCACCACATCCAACACAATCGTCAGAAATTGTGTGATAAGGTGCTGTGACTTCTCTTTCTATTCCTCGATTTGCAAAATTAATTGCAGAAACTCCTACTTTTTCACAAACTCGAGAACACAGACCACAGAGTATGCAATCTTCTTCTGTATCTGCAACAAAATAACTAGGTTCGAATACATCGTATTCTTGCGCTAAATCTTGAATATTTTTAACTTTTGGACAGCGAGCAAGCAACAATTCAAGAAGCATTTGGCGGGTTCTAAATATTTTTTTGGATTTCGTCTCAACTACTAATCCATCGAAAACAGGATAATTACATGATGTAACAATTTTTGTTCTTCCTCGTTTATCAATTATTTCTACTGAACATAACCGGCAAGCACTGTTTCAAGAATAGTGGTTCCTTCTTTTGTTTTTACTTCGATACCATCGATTTTAATTGTAATTTCTTTATCATCCGATTCCATCGTTCTCACCTTATTTTTGTTTCTCCTTCTTTGATCTTTGGATTAATCTTTGATCTTCAGGAAGTGGTGAAGGAACTGGTTCACCAGAAATCTTTTTCACTGCACTAAATCTAGATGGACACATTTCATAGCAACTTCCACACTTTATACACTTCTTTTGATCAATTACATGAATGTGATTTTTTTCTCCTATTACAGCGTTAACCGGACAATTTCTATAACAAATCATACATGCTTGACATTTTTCTGGATCAATATAATAGGTCATTAGGTCTTTACAAACCTTAGCAGGACATCTTTTTTCGTTTATATGAGCTTCATATTCATCTTTGAAATACCGCAAGGTAGTCAACATCGGATTTGCTGAAGTTTGTCCCAAAGCACATAAAGCAGAATCTCTGGTTACTTCTGCAATTCTTTGTAGCTTTTTAATATCTCCTTCTTTTCCTTGCCCTTTAGTTATTCGATTCAAAATTATACTTGCCTGCCTTAAGCCTTCTCTACAGGGTGTACATTTTCCACAAGATTCGTCGCATAGAAAATTTACAAAGTATCGAGCTAATTCAACCATACAAGTATCTTCATCAAGAACAATTAGACCACCTGATCCCATCATTGATCCTAATTTTGTAAGTTCATCAAAATCAACAGGAGAATCTAAATGTTGTTCTGGAATAACTCCCCCAGAAGGACCACCTGTTTGAACACCTTTAAACTTCTTCCCATTTGGGATTCCTCCTCCAATTTTAAAGATAATGTCTCTTAAAGTTACACCAAAAGGAACCTCAACTAATCCAGTGTTATTCACTTTCCCAGCTAATGCAAAAATCTTAGTACCTTTACTTCCTTCTGTTCCAATAGACGCAAACCATTCAGCTCCATTGTTAATAATTAACGGAATATCAGCCCATGTCTCAACATTATTTAATACACTAGGTTTATCCCAAACTCCTTTTTCAGAGGTATGAACATATTTAGGTCTGGGTTCACCTACAGTCCCTTCAATTGCAGCCATAAGGGCACTTGATTCACCAGAAACAAAAGCTCCAGCTCCCTTGTGTATAGTAACATCGAAATCAAATCCCGAACCTAAAATATTCTTACCCAGGAGTCCAAGTTCTTTTGCTTGTTTAATTGCTATTTCCATATTTTCAACTGCGAGTGGATATTCTTGTCGGACATAAATGAAACCCTGATGAGAACCTACCGCATAAGCTCCAATGGTAAGACCTTCGAGAATTGAATGAGGATTACCTTCCATCACTGCTCTATTCATAAAGGCTCCAGGATCACCTTCGTCACAATTTACAATAACATATTTTGGTTCACCTTGTGCATTTCGAGTTGATTGCCATTTTATGTGTGTTGGAAAACCGCCTCCTCCTCTCCCCCTTAATTTGGAATTTTTGACTTCTGTTATTACCTTTTCAGGAGACATTTGAAACAAAACTTTTGATAATGCTGAGTAACCACCGATTGCTAGGTAATCTTCTATTTCTTTTGGATTGAGTTTGCTATTGCTTTCTAGTAGGATTCTATTTTGATATTTATAAAATGGAACATCAGATAGATACCGTGCTCGTTTCCCAGTTACTGGATCAGAATAGAGCAAATTTTCTACTATTTGGTTGTTGATGAGAGTCTTTGATACGATATCTGAAACATCAGAAGGTTTAACTTGAAAATAGTGATCTTTCTTAGAAAGTATATTTTTTCGGAAATTTTCGAGATCTGAAGGAGATTTCAGTTTTTTCAATTTTTTTCCTCAATCGTAATTTGATAATAATTTTTCTAATTTTGAAGAATTGAGTTTGCCAAAATATTGTTTGTCAATTTCAACTACAGGTCCCAGAGCACAACAGCCGAGACAGTTAACTGTTTCTAAAGTGAATTTATTATCTTTAGTTGTTTCTCCAGACTTTATATCTAATTTACTTTCCAAAAAGTCCAAAATTCTAGGTCCTCCTCGGACATAACATGCTGTTCCTTCACAAACTCTTACAAGATGTCGACCAATTGGTTCTAAACTTAATACGGTATAGAAGCTTGCGACTCGATATATCTGACTACAAGGAATATTTAGTCTTTGACTTATTCTAATAATAGCTTTTTTAGGAATCCAATTAATTTGTTTTTGAATGTCCAAAAGTAATTGAATTAAAATTCCTTTTTTACCTACATATTTGTCGATAATTTTATCGATTTGTTCCATTGACATCTTCTTTCTGACCTCTTAAAGTTTTAATGTCATTCTTTTTGCAAACTTTTAAGCCATTTTTTATATAAATCATCATCAAATTCAGGTGATTGCATTAATTTGGTTTTTATTAAAGGCTCACCTTTCTTTGAATGAGGTGTTCGTAACAGAGAATCAGAATACTTTTCGATTTCTCTTGCTTCTTCTGCTAATTTAGCGGCTATTTGAGCCATTTCATGTGCACAGGTTACGAGGGGAATGAATTTTTCACTATCTTTTTCCATGAAACAAGCTTTTGTGTTTATTTCGGGGATTTTAGAAGCAATATGATAAGCAGCCATAGCTTTAGCTTTGGCATAAGGATTCACGAAATGTGAATAATCTCTGATAGTTTCTGTATCAATTACTAATCGTGGAAGACGAATAGCTAATTTTTCTTTTAAAATAGAAATTACTCTATCAATTTCTTGATGGATTAATCTAAAGACTCCAGTAGCTGCAAGTACTTTCATAATATTAGAATTATAAAGAACCATTTCTACAGGATCTAAAAATTCTCGTCGTGCACCAATTAGAGGATCGCCAAGAACGACTATGTAACCTACACCTTGTTTTTCAAGATGTTCAGTCATACGTTTTGCAACAGCATCAGACATTACTATAGTGTTTATTCTTTTTTCAACTGCCATTTGTCTAGCTGCTGCAGGTCCAGAAACTGAAGGATTCGGTGAAATTATTACAAGAAGGTTTGGGTTGAATTCTAATATTTTTGGAAATGCTTCTTTTACATCTTCCAATGACATTTTAGATCCAGTTGTTACAGTACGAACTATGATGTCTTTACGTTGGGCTAATTCATCCAGAAGTAATTCAAATATGGGAGCTGTGCCTACATTGCCACATTTAAAAACACCAATTCTAATTCTGGTATCAGATACTTCCACAATAATCACCTAAATATTACTTAGGTTCAATGCTCCAAGGGGCTTATATACTTTAGTTTATATCACCCTTTTTTGTATATATTGTATTAACCATTATTTACAATATAGGCAAAAAATATATATTTTCCACTAAAAATCTTAATCTCAGACCAAAAGTTGAAAAAGAATACAACGAACCTTTTTCAGTATTAGAGCAAGCCGACAATCAAAAAAATCAATTAAGCAAATTACAAAGACCATCAATTGCTCTTACAGGTTTCTTAGAGAAGTTAATTAAGAAAATCACTCCTACCTTCGCCACTGAAGAAATGGGTAATAGAACAACTGAAGAATTTAACGAAAAAAATACTATATCAACATTATTCAAAACTAGTGACATCCCTTTTTATCCTGCAGATATTGAAGAAAATGCAAGAGAATACCTAGCTCAACAATTGGATGATAAAAAGCAATTAAGAGATCAGATTATTCAATCATTAGGCGAACACATTAAAGATAAAAGTAAAAACTTTGACACAGAAGAAGATTACCTAATTGCTTATGGGCAATATCTACAAAATGAGTTTGAAAAACAAGAAAAAGAAATTAATTTCCCAGTCCGAGAAAATTGGATAGTAATGAAAATCATGGATGCTGCAAGAAATGTCAATTCAAAAGAAATAACAGGCATTCACATAAGTAGCCCAGAACATATCAAAGGAGTAACAAAATTATTAGAAAAATTGGGTGTAAATGTAGACACAATAAGTCTTTCAAAAGAAATTATTTCTCCACTTCAAGAAGCATCTAATTTAAAAAACATCGATGAAATATTAAAAACTATGCAAATCAAAGTTAAACCCACCATCAAAAAAGAATCGATAGAACTACCATATCTACTATTCTTCTTAGATTCTGACAAAATAGCAAGCCCATTTGATGTTTGTATGGCCTACGACGCAGGATATGATGCAGTCATACCATACGAAAATGTAAACTCCAAAGATGCAAAAACAATAGTCGAAGATGCAGTTTTTTCAAGAGGCCCAAAAGGAGTTAGACGAACAACTTTCTTTGTAGGAGGAAAAGACATAGTTAAAGCAGAAGAAACAGCAAAAGTAATAACAAAAGCTATGTTTGCACCATTTAACGCCAGCGTAGTAATCGATCCAGCAGGTGCTTATACAACAGCAGCAGCTGCAGTCGCAAAAGTAGAAAATGCAATTTCTTCAAATAATCTTGGAAGCCTTAACGATAAAACATGTGCTGTATTTGGAACTGGCTCAGTAGGAAGAATAATTTCAGTAATGCTTGCAAAACTGGGATGCGAAGTAACAATCGCGAGCTTAAATCCTAATCGCGAGAATGGAGACGAATATTCGAAAGAACTAGCAGAACATATAAACAATCAATATGGAGTGCAAGTTAATGGATTTTTTGCACCGACACCAGAGAAAAAATTTGAACTATTCGAAAAAGCTGAGGTTGTATTCTGCGCAGGAACCCGTGGAGTCCAAATCATAAGCAAAGGCATGCTTAAGAACGTAAAACTCCTTAAAGTTATGGCCGACATTAACGCTATTCCACCATTAGGTATTGAAGGAATTAAACCAGATCACGATATGAAAGAACTCGAACAAGGAATTTACGGAATAGGCGCATTAGCTATAGGAAGATTGAAACACGAAGTAGAAATTGAAATGCTTTTTTTTATGCTTTCTCGAATAGAACATGTTCCACATATAATCACAGGATTTTTCTTCTCGTTTAAAAATGCCCAAGTTGCAATTTCTTGATCCATTTTTTCGACATTTTTTCCAAGTTCTATTATTTCTTCCGCTTTTTTACTTGAATTTGAAAAAAAGGCGTGAACAGCTTGGTCATACATGATATGAGCATTTTTTCCTGCATTAATCATTAAATCTATTAATTGATTTGAAATGGTTAATTGTCTCTCTCTTAATAGGACTATATGTTTAGCAATATTGCTGGCATTATCAGCAACTTGTTCAATTCTATAAACAAGAGTCTGATAATCAAGACAATCAGTGATTTCGACGTCTAATTTAGTTGCCATAGCAGGATCGACAGCAGCTCTTCTAAGTAACCTAAGCATGAAATAAGAAAAATGATCAATATCATCCTCTAATTGAAAAGTTGTTTTTGCCAACAAACAATCTTGAGTTTCTAAACAGGTTAATACTTCTTGGAACATAGAATTAGATATAGTATGCATTCGTTTTATGCCTGAAGTTATAGAAGCTTGAGTTTCATCCATTAGCGTAACTACATGCATATCCTTTGCATCGCATCTCATTATTCTCATATAAAGTATTCTTACAATTTTTCGAATTGCTTTTTGTTGGAAAACAGGAAAAATATCTGTGGAATGAAGTTTAATAATTGAATATCCATTCAAATAACAAGCGATTATATTTCTTTTAATCGATTTACTATTATCACTGGGATCGATGTGAAGGGTTATTTCTCTTATGTATTTTTTCACCTTGGTTCCTGGAAAAATGGCTAATGAACGGTCGCGTTGAACTGATAAAGATACAATATCTCCTTGTTTTAGTTCATTAAGTTTGGTCCAATGTTTGGGTAAGGTAATAACTAATGAAGACCGACCAAGAGACATTATTTTACGTTTATCCATAAATAATCACTTTTTCTAAAACCTAATTTTTGTATATATACTATAGTTACATATATACCAAATGACTAAATCATAAATAAATTTTCAGTTAAAACTAATGCAAAATAAATATTTGATATTCATAACTGTTTTTTATTAAACTAAAACAAACCTAAAACGATTGAGCATGGAATTAACAGGAAAAATCATAATTGTTTGGTTAAGTTTTATTTGGATAATCTTTTCAATTTGGTTATTTAGTGTGACTCAATTTCCATTAAATTTTAGCGTTTTGGGATTAGAATCTCTAGGAGGTATTATGCTAATTTGGATAATGACACAATTTAGAGATGTTTCAAATATTGAACAGGTGCCGTCAGAGTAACTCTGAGATCTCATCCTTAAATGTCAAACTAATGCCTTTTCATCATCCGGCATAACGATTATTTACTAACATAAATAAAAATTAATCACCATTTATTTAAT
>JARRMB010000096.1:3280-4620 GCA_037386325.1 Candidatus Bathyarchaeota archaeon | reverse complement strand
TAGGCATAATATCACCGCCAAATCTGACCTCGATAACTAACATAATCATAATAAAGATAAATAACTTACCTTACAAAAGTCAATTAAATCGTTTATCAACACTAATCAAAGATATTATGTAATTATTTTTTTACAGAATGAGAGATTTTTAATATAATTAATTGATGCTTTTTAATAATTTAATTGCTGCCATTTTTGCTCCTATTTCTGCAATCTCTTTAGTTTCTCCACTACCCACTATTATGACACAGTTTTCATTTGGACTCAGTTTATTAATCAATTCATCGTGCAAATCTGGCATGGTCTTAGAAAGATTCTCTTCTCTAATAGGCAAAGATAATTTGTTATCTACAAAAATTAACGTAGTAGCTCCTGATGCTCCGCTTTTTATTGCAGTATCTCGTTGTTCCATGCCACTCCCAATGGCATTCGCAGAATCTCTAACTAAAACAGCTATATTGAATGTTCCAATAGTTAAAGGACTAGGAGGAATTTCAACACCTTCACTCAATTTAGCACTTAAATCAGAAAATAATTTTTTTCCATAATCTGACAAGGACACTCCCATCCTTGAGCTTTGAATTAAATTCTCTTTTTTCAGATGCTTTAGAAGTGTTCTAGTTGTACCCTCACCTAACCCCAATTCTCTTGAAAGCCTGATTCTTCCGATGCTTTGACAATTATTGATTAATTCAAGAGTTTTAATCACATGCGCTTCATTGAATGATGGAGCAGGACCAGGTGCAATTTTTCGTGTAACTCTATCTACAATGTCTAACAATTTCAAAGCCGATATCTCCATCAGATATTAAGATATTATATGAACTATTTATAATAATTAACTTAAACTCTTAAAAAATGATATATCAAATTATTTCTAAGAATCAATTATTAAAAAATAAACAAAAAGGGAGGAGACTAAAGATTAGAAAAATTATTCTGATAACTGGTACTCCTGGGGTAGGGAAAACCACTATTTCTCGAAAATTAGCATCCGAATTGAATGCAAATTACGTTAACATAACTGAATTAGTTAAAGAAAAAAATATAGAAACAACAAGGGATCATGAAAGAGATACTTTAATAGTCGATGAAATAAAAATTTCTGGATTACTTTCAAGAATTTTGGAGAAAAAAGATGGGCCCTTCATAATTGATGGACATTATGCAACAGATGTCTTATCTGAAAAAGATGTTGAAATAGTCTTTGTACTAAGACGTAATCCTAGGGAACTAAAAGAAGTTCTGCAGAAACGTGGATATCCTTTAAAAAAGATTTGGGAGAATGTAGATGCAGAAATATTAGATATTTGTCTTAGTGATGCATTATCTGCCATGAA
>JARRMB010000096.1:0-3243 GCA_037386325.1 Candidatus Bathyarchaeota archaeon | reverse complement strand
AAATTATAATTGAGGAGATAATGGAAATAATTAATAAAAATAAAAATTGTGACTATGGAAAAGTTGATTGGTTAGGAAAATTAGAAGCAGAAGGACAACTTGAAGATTTTCTTAAAAATATTAGATTAGCCGAGCAAACGTAGAATCTGTTGTTTTGATAATAAAGTTATTCCGCGACGGTTAGCATATGCTTTGGCATGACCACTAAATTTTTCTGAAATAATAATTGGTTTTGGAAAACCTACATCTTCTGCTGCTTTGTCAATATTTATTACAATATTAACTCCGACGGTACGGTCCCAATCTTTAATCCAAACTGAACGTTTTTCTCTGCCTCTTTGGATAATTAAATCAAATTTACGTAGAATCCCAGAAACGCCTTCCATAATTGCATCTTTTTCAGTTTGATATCCGTTTTGCCTAAAATATTTGGCAGCAAGATTAGCTAGTGAAAGTCGACTCATTTATCTGCATCCTAATACAGCATTAAATCATTCGAAGAAAAATCTTTTGCCTTTGGAATGAACCAAAATGTACATGATCGTTGTTTGTTATAAATGTGGACACTATCTTTTAGCGAAAAACGATCAAAAAACCAGAACTTGCCCATCCTGCTCAGCTAAGCTCAAATTAATTAAGACAAAAAAAGTGGCTCATATTAAAACTGCTCAAGAAGCATCAAATTGTATCCGTGAATTAAAAAGGAGAACTGCTGAGAAAAAATGAACCGATTTAATATTAGTTGATTATTAAGAAAGACTATTAAGACAATATGGTTTAGCGATACAGAAGATTTAAGATTGAAATTTTACATCATTAATTTAAAAGGAAGAAGTCAAAGTGATGAAAGAAAAAACAATGACGATAGCGTATGCAACATTATTTATAGGAATTGGTTTAGTTGCTTTTACATTCATAAACGCATATATCTTCCTTATAGGCAACCCTGATATCACGGCCTCATCAGATATAGCAGATGTCTTTGGTAAAGCTTTAGCACCACTTATCTCAGGATCAATTAGAATAATGTATCTTGGAGTAATGGGATGGATCGGTTCAGTACTTACAGCTCGAGGAGTCCAACTTATTACTCAACTTAAACGATTATCAATGAAAGAGATCCAACCAAAAACATCTCAAGTAATTAGACCTTCAAAATCTTTAGAATAAATCGCAAAAAATAACAACCCAACTCAGTTTGAATCACTAAGTCTAGGAAAAAAAGTAAATGAAAATTCCAATAAGAATGCTTAGTATAGCTACTTTCATAATTTGGATTATAATAATATCATTTTCCATCACAATTGTTCTTTCGGCTATGAATTTGGATGTAAATATTGGAGAGATCCAAATGAGTCCCTCAAGCACAGGAATAAAATTTGAAGCCCCTTTTTCAATCAAGAACGAAGGCTACTATGAATTAGCTGACTTAAATTTGACAACACGAGTAACAGATGTCAATGGAACAGTTCTTGATTTAACTGAAACAACTATTCCGTCGATACCTCAGGGATCAACAATTAATGAAAGCCACATTATCTCTATAGATTTAGATACAATACTTTCAATGGATTTAATACCTCTTCTAACGAAGGATAGCTCTTTTAATATTGAGATATTTGTAGGATTAAATTTTGCTCGAGTTATACCCACCCAACTTTCAACTAACATCACAATACCATGGGGAGCACCGTTAGCCAAATTTTCAGTCGGCGATATTTCATTTTCTTCATATAACCAAACTCATGACGAATCATTAATTCCTATTAGTTTTGAAAATCACGCAATATTAGATATTCAAGGAAGATTGCAATTGGATGTCTATAATGAAGATAACGAATTAATCATGTCAGCAGAGACCACAATTAGCGTTCCTTCTCAACAATGGTATAACGATGGAATTAAGGCGTACCCCTTAATCCAAGATAGTTTGAAATTTACGGGTAACGGAATGATTAATGTTATTTTTGAAACTCCAATGTTTGCAGTGGAGATGTGGGAACCCTATGGATAAATCTAAATCCGAATTATTACCTCGAATAGCTAAAGCTGCAATATGGGGAATATTAACATTCATTTTACTATATTATATACCGGTAATGCTTCTTCCAGAAGATGTATCACAATATCTGATCGATTTTGATCTACGAAGTCAACTACTTAATTTTGCACTGATCTCCGATTTTTTTGCAGTAGTCGGTCAACTCTTTGCTAAAACAATAATAGGTTGCGGATTTGGAATTGCAAAAGCAATAATCATCATTGCATACTTTTTTATCGTCTCTGATGGTGGAGTTTTTAACTTAGCATTTCCAACACAAGAGTACATAATAAATTTCACAATTGATATCAGCATAATACTTTTGATGATAATTGCAGTTAACCTTCTGGGAATAGCAAAAAATCTTTTTGAAGCAATAAATATTCTAAACAAAAATTCAACAAAACCTTTGATAAATCGTAAGGGACAATAAGGATGAAATTAAAAAAGTCCAGAATTTTCTATACAATAATTTTTTTGTTAACTTTCCAGGTTATTTTTTTCACAGTTGTTAATCCAGTTTTCAAAGTAACAGCATTGAGTCTTACCTTTCCCAATTCTGATACAGTTGAAAAACAGCCTATTTTTCAAAAAGGATTATCATATTCAGCTTGGTCAAGTAACGCATTTAGTAGCTTAGAATCTGATGAATCATTAGGACTCCTAAGTGAAACTAACGCAGAATGGATTTCCATTTGTTTTTCGTGGGTTCAAACTAACAGAACTTCATACGATATCCATATAGATCCAAGTCGAACTCCAACAACTGAATCAGTCAAACATGTTATTGAAGTAGCTCATAATTTAGGTCTAAAAGTTATGTTAAAACCAATGATTGATACATTAGAAGAAGAAAAAATCCAAGGATATCCCACGGTATGGAGGGGAGAAATTCAACCCTCTAATGAATGGTTTACGAGTTATTCTGAATTTATTAATTATTTTGCTGATTTTGCTGAAAAAAATAATGTAGAGCTTTTCTGCATTGGATGTGAATTCAAAGCTACAACTCAAGAAGAAGAACAATGGGCAATTATTATTTCTGGAGTTCAAGAATATTATTCTGGTCCAATAACATATGCAGCTGATTGGACTAATTTTCAAAATATTAATTGGTGGAATCTTCTGGATTATGTTGGAATCGATGCGTAATTATTCCAAGCATTTTTTAATTCATCAAGACTAGGATTATAATTAAAAAG
>JARRMB010000095.1:0-4485 GCA_037386325.1 Candidatus Bathyarchaeota archaeon | reverse complement strand
CCTTTGTGAACACTAGGGTCAAGTTTAACCACAACTTTCTCATTTAGTTCATATTCCCGTAGTAGTTTACTGAGTCCTGTCTTTCCCCGTGCTCTTGGTTTCCTCTTAAGAAGGTAACGGGTTTTCCTACGGTAACCTTTAGCTTTTCTTCCCAACTTTGGATTCCTCCATAATGACATTCAAAACGTCTAACTCGAGGGGCTTTGCTTCAGCGTTGATAATAGAGGCTACACTAGGGACGGTTCGTCCTTGATTGCCAGTTACCAACTCTTTAATATAAAGTCCTCCTTGACAACGTATTTTCATTTCAACGCGGTTAGGCGCCATCCTTGTTATATTTACCTCATATATGTACTTTTCTCGAATTAGATCAGCTCTTCTATGTAAAACACGCAATGGTGTTTGTTGATGAATGGTGGCCTTAGTCAACCTTTTAACTATACCATTTATATCTTCATCAGTAACTTCTCTATCAAAATCTATAATAACTCTATATATTTTTGAAGATCCTTCAGCTTTCTTTAACGCTTTAATATCACCTTTACCAGTAAAATATAGATCTAAAACCTCGATTTTATCCTGTCCTTGTTTATTAATTAAGTTTGAAAGAATATCTAAATCAATAAACCGTCTTTTAGGTTTCTTAACTTCTATAATAAATGGTCTTCCTGATCCCAACATACGAACATCAACATCTTCTCGTCCAGCAGCATGAAAAGCTACAGATTCTCCCTCAGTTTGTTTCAAAAGAGGGATAGCAATAATTTCTTCAACAGACTCTGAATACATTTTACCAGTACCTTTGCATTTTTCACATCCTCCTCCTCTGCAATTTCTACAGAGCCACTCTGATTGAGGAATACCTCGAATTAGTTTCCTATATTTTCCTTTTATGTAGAGTGGATTAGATTGTAAAATAGCCTGACCAGAAAAAGGTCTAACGAGAACAACAACATCAGGCTTTTTATATTCAGCTAATTTATTGGTAATCGAAACAATCTTTTTGCCAATATCTCGACTAAACTCATTTCGCATACTTTCTCCATAATTAACTTCAAAAGTTGCCTTAAACTCATCTTCTCTCTCTTCAATTGTTGAAGGCAATTCAATTCCTACAAGAAATGTAGAAAATTCATAAGCATCAAGTGCTGCTAAAGCATTTTCTTCTCATTTTCTTAAGTATTTCAGAGGCCATCTCGAAAGAACCATTAGAACTCAACAACCTAAGATTAGAGAACCCTACATTATTTCCAGAAAGTGCTAATTGATGGTTTTTCATAGTCAAAAGAAGTTTTATAGTTTCTCCTCTTTCTTTATCATTTAATCCATAACCAAGAAGTGCGAATTGTCTACCTAGACAATGATCACATAGAGGATGAGTTTCAAGCATTTGCATTGCTTTTTTCAGGATTTCCATTAATTCTTCTCCAATTTTATAATAATTAAATTAAATCAAGTTGTTCTTTATTAGGTTCCAGGGAATCCTTTTCCTAAAAAGGGAAGTTTTTTCCGTCTAAAAGTCTTCATCATTTTTCTCATTTGATTATATTGAGTGATAAGCTGCTTCACTTCCTTTTCAGTCGAACCAGATCCTCTTGCAACTCTACGAATTCTGGATGATGAAAGAATTTTCGGTTTCTCCCGTTCTTTTGGTGTCATAGATTGAATAATTACCCGCCATTTTTTAAGCGCATCTTCGGCCATATTCATCTGTTCATCTGGGATGTTATACCCCATTCCAGGTATCATTTTAAGAATCCCCTTTAATGGACCCATTTTCTTCATAGACTCAAATTGCTCATACATATCTGTAAGAGTAAACTTGCCACTCATAAAGGCACGAGCCTTTTTCTCAGGTACTTTAACTTCTGCATCTCTTACTTTTTCGACAAGACTTTGAAGATCCCCCATACCCAATAATCTTCCAACAAATCTAGAAGGTACAAAGGACTCCAAATCATCAAGTTTTTCACCCGAACTGATGAATTTTATGGGTGCTCCAATGGCAGCTACAGCAGAAAGGGCACCACCACCCCTAGCAGACCCATCTAGCTTAGAAACCAAAATAGATCCGATTGGTGAGGCTTCATGTAATGCTTTCGCTTGAACAGCTGCTTGTTGACCAATAGTTCCATCTATTACTAAAATTGATTCGTCTGGCTTTATAGCCTTCTCGAGCTTTTTCATTTCTGTAATTAAGCCAGCTTCTTCTTTATGACGACCAGCAGTATCGATAATTACAAGATCATAATCTTTGAATTGTTTTAGACCGTGAACAGCAATTTTTACAGCATTCTTTTCTTTTGGTTCTCCATAAACTGGAATATTTGATCGTCCAGCTAACTGTTTTAATTGTTCGTAAGCACCAGGTCTATAGGTATCAGTACAAACTAAAGCAGTTTTCAAACCTCTTTTCTGGAAATATTTTGCCAATTTTCCAGAAGCAGTAGTCTTTCCTGAACCTTGGATTCCTAGAAGCATCAGAACTTTTCTTTTGCCAGGTTCTATCTTCAATGATGCGGGATTTTCACCTAAAAATCGTGTTATCTCCTCATAAACAACCTTTACTACATGTTCTCTTCTAGAAACTCCAGGAGGAACCTTTTCTTTAAGTGCTCGTTCTTCAATCCTTTTTGAAACTTCAAGAACCAACTTGACATTAACATCAGCCTGCAATAGAGCCCGCTGAATATCACGAACCAGCTCCTTTACTGTTTTTTCGTCCATAACTGGCGCTCTAAAAACTTTTCTCAACGCATCATTTAATGAAGAACCGAGACGATCTAGAACCATTGTTTTCTCCCACTTAAAAACACGATTCCCTTTTATAGGTATTTAGTTTCAGCACAATTCTTTTCTCTTAGATAACAAATATTTAACAGGGAAATACTGTTGTCAGAATCAATCAAAATCATTGAAAAAATAATAATTCCCTCTGATACCACAATGATAATTGGACTTCCTGATGTAGGGTTGGTAGGACTAATAGCAACATCTTACCTTATTTCAGAACTCAACTTAGAAGAGATTGCTTACATGGATTCTGATTTGCTTCCTCCAGTTGTAGTATTGCACAACGGACTCCCCCATGCTCCCCTTAGAATTTATGGAAATCAAAAGTTAATTGCTGTAATTTCAGAACTGGCTGTACCTGCTCCAGCAATTTATAATATAATGCGAAAAATCATTGATTGGGCTGAAGAAAAGAAAGTAAAAAGAATAATTTCTATGGGAGGAATTCCACTTGAAAATAGACAGACCATCAAGGAACCTAAAGTATTTGGTGCAGCCTCCAATCAAAAATTATTAGAAATTTTAAATAAAAAAGAAGTGTCCACAATGAAGGAAGGCTATATTGTTGGAGCCCAAGCACTAAGTATGCGTTATAGTATAACTAAAAATATTTCAGCCATAGCAATTCTATCTCAATCATTTTATAATTATCCTGATCCACAAGCTGCTGCAATTACTTTAAAAGAACTTTCAAAAATTTCCGAAATCGAAGTAGATGTAACCAAACTTCTAGAGAAAGGAGAAGAAATCCGATTAAAAGCCAGAGACATTATGAAAAGAACTCAACAAGAAATGAATAAAATGCAAAAGTCTCAGGAGTACGACTTACCACTATATGTTTAGGGGTAATCTGAATGATCGAAAGAAAGGAAAAACACGTAATTATGGATAATTTAGAAAAGTATCTTTTAGAGTTTGAAGCATTGTCTAATGAGTTAAAGGCAATAACATTTTCCAAAGGACCAAGCTGGAACGTTGAAAACTGTTGTCTATATGCACTTTCAAATGTTAATATAACTCCCAAAGAAGTAATTATCACAGCGGATCTACCAAATGTTGAACTTAAAACAGTTAAAGTTAAAGTGACTGATGGAAATCTCATTGAGATATCAGCAAAAATGAAAAAGAAAATAAAATTCTCTGATTTTGGAATCTTTCATAGAAACGGTGAATTTACTTCTCTGAGGTGTATGGATCGAGTAAATGAGACAATTGATTTTAAGAAATTAGAAATTTCGTTCAAAAATGGAATATTAGAAGTTAGAATCCCAAAAATCAATATTAAAAAAACTGAATAATTCTCTAAAATCATGGTTAAATAATTATTCTTGTCTATGTTCCCCTAATAGTCTCTAAAGCTGAAGATATAATCAAAGGAAATGCGATTGTAGCATCACAAATGACTGATACTGCTTTTCCCTCAGGTTTAATTTTACCCCAACTAATAGCTTCTTTTAAGGTTGCTCCGCTTAATCCACCTGGTTCAGGACGATCCATAGTTATCTGAATTGCCCGATCGACACCTTCTCTAAAAGTATTGGCAAAGAGAGCATAATGTTTAGGCCAACCTCCACCTAAAATTATCATTCCAACTTTCTTTGCATCATAAACAATATCCACAATTTTATGAGTATCGAGAAGAGGATCAATTCTCATTTTTCTATCTTGTCCAAACATCCATATATGAAAACC
>JARRMB010000094.1:0-3335 GCA_037386325.1 Candidatus Bathyarchaeota archaeon | reverse complement strand
TAATAGATATGTCAAGGGAGAAATAACAAAAGAACAGTTTCTGCAAATGAAAGAAGAACTAAGTAGAAAATAAAATCCGTAAAAAATTTCCATTCATATATTCAAATTTATTCCAAAAAATCTTTTAATAAAAAATAAAAAAATTACCAAAAACAGGATTGTTACGATCGAACTTGAGATTTCTATTAAGCCAATAGATTTCAATTTTAATGATGTTTTGTTTAGTAAAAATTTAGAAATTCTGAAATATGCTGGATTAAATAAGCAATAGCCCAGATAACCAATACAATATATGCTACCCAAAGCCAAGTTGTTATTGGACCATGTGAATCTTTTATTACTCCTGCAAAATCATCAGAGTTTTCTTCTGTCTCTTTAACTGTAAATTCATCAGAACTTCTAACCATCAAATACATTAAGATAGAAGCAGCAGCAATTATACCTACAGTAATATATGCATAGAAACCATCGACTTGAACAATTTTACCTAAACTACTTATTATCTGAATAATCGTTTTCTTCATCCTCCTCTAGGGGTTTGTATTTCAAATGTTCGTTATCCTTAAATTGCTCAGTTTTAATTCCCCACAATAAAAATCCAAGGTAAATTAACATCATCAAAACTGCGCTTAAAGTGTATATTATTACATCAATATTCATTTTTTCTCCTCCGTGAAGAATCAAACCTTTTAATTGTTTTTAATTTCATAAGTTCGAATAATTTTTTTAATTGTTGATATCTTAATTGCCAAATTATTGTTCCCATGTAGGCAATCAAAGATTGAATAGTATTGAAATTTAGCATCGAATTTGAGGCTATATTTTCTGTATCTTTCATAAGATTCTTTGCAAAAGCATCGCTGTATAGAGGTGCCCATTTGGTGTTATAATCTGAAGGTGTTGAAAATGATTGAATATAGAATATTACTTGATAAACTTCATTGTCAGTTAGAACCCATTTCCATGGAGGCATATTAGTCGTTTCAACCCCTTCTTTGACTTTCCAAACATATCTTCCATAATTTGGAAAATCAGATCCTGATTCAGTAAAGTTGGCAGGTTCAGGAGTTATATAACCTCCTGGAGAATTAATTGAAGCAGGACCATCAGCTTGCCCTGTTTCACCATGACATTGTGCACAATATAAATTGAATAACATTTTTCCATTATCAAATTCTTCCATTGTTCCAGTAATTGGTGGATTATTAAGAACTGTATTAGCAAATACATCCCCCTCTGCATCTGAAATATCTCCAGAAACAGTTCTTGTTGAACCTAAAACAAAACTCATTTCATATATTGCGATTAAACTGATTTCTGTTTCATTTAAAGAAAGACTCCAAGCAGGCATAGCAGTACCTGGTACACCCTCACTCACTCTCCATATGTGATAGAAATCTCCTGGAAAAGTTGAAATTCGTTCATTCAAATTAGCTGGTTGAGTAACAACATGTCTAGCATAAGGCCCCTCTGCATTACCTGAACAACCATGACAGGGTAAACATCTTTGAGTGAAATTAGCCTTCCCAATATCAAATATAGCTGCCCATTCATCACCTAAATCTGGATCTCCAGTATAAGTTTCATCTGTAGCATTGTAATTCATTCTTATTTGCATCATTAACAGCCCAAAAAGATTAGATGCGTTGATGTATTCTGTAGGAACATCAGGATGGTAAGCTTTCCCACCTGTAACTGAATCAGCTACTTCGAGATCTTCTCCACCCAAATTTTGGAGATATTCCATTAATGCATTTATTTCCTCATCTGTTAGGAAACCAAAATTTGGCATTATAGATCCAGGACTTACACTTCTAGGATCTTGGTGGTGAAGTATGTGCCAAATTGAAGGGCGCATTCCACCTATTTGAGCAAGATCTGGGCCCGTTCTTTCGGTACCTACTGATTGAGGGCTATCAAATACAAAATCACCTTTTTGTGACGGATCCCCTATTCCCCAATCATAAAGTCTAACTTGTTGGGAATGGCAATAAAAACAACCTAGGCTCATGTATAATTCTCGTCCCTGAGCTTCAATAGTGGTATATTCATGAGCTGTATTGCTTGGAGGAACATTCAGAAGGAACATATAGGGAGCAGCTACAACCATGCTTACCATTAGAAAGAAAACGCTTAATCCACCTGCAGCAATTGGAAAAAGATTATGTTGGTGAACTCTTTCCTCAATCTTTCTGATGTCTTTCTCTATCGCTTTCTCAATTTTTTCTAGTTCCTCTTCCAATTTTTTCTCTAACTTACTCATTCCTTCCCAATCTCCTTAGTCTCTAAATCTTTTCGGTGAACAATTGGTTTTGAAAGGAATGTTGCAATAATATTAATAGCAAAAAGAAACGCGGAAACTACAACTATTCCTCCACCTGCTGCTCTAACGATGAAATATGGTTCTAAAAATGGAAGAACTTGAGCTATCGTCATATGTGAATACCAACCAGAGTTAGCAACCAATCCTGCCAACATCATGCCTGCCATAAAAACTATGAAACCCATGAATGTAATCCACCAAGTTACATCCATCATTTTTTTACTGAAAAGACGTTTTCCTGTTATTCTTGGAACAAGATAAAACATTGCACCCATTATTGCAATTCCCATAGACGCGTACAAGGACAAATGAGAATGCATTACTGGCCATTGGGAAAAATGAAGATATAAATTCATATCTCTAAATGCTTGAAAAGTTCCTTGAATTGAAACAAATATGTAATTTATGAATCCAAAAACAATGAATCTTAAAGGGACGTCACTAAAAATTTTGTGCCATGCACCCCTTATGGTCATCCCTATATTTGTTCCAAATGTTAAAACTGAAAACATCATTAAACCACTTGTTGATACTGCTATTGTTTTGAGCCATTCAGGTATGGGAGTTTGAAGTATATGATGTCCTCCTACTCCTGTGTAGAAGAAAGCTAAAGCAAAGAAACTAATGTATGACAAAGTAACACTATATAATGGGCGTTTTGTCATCTTGGGTATGAAAAAGTACCATAGCGCAATTGCAAATGGTGTGAACCAAAGGCCTAAAACGTTATGACCGTAGAACCAGTTAATAACTGCATCAGTTAAACCGAATAGTGCTCCTGTTGGTGGTCTCCACATTACATTTCCGATGAAGTAGACTATTGGAAACCAAAGCACTATTCCAGCATAAAACCAGAGACTTACATATAATTTGTGTTCTTTTCTATTTAATATTGTACCGAGTATGTTATACCCTATCAAAATTAGGGTAATCATTATCGCTATATCTATTATCCATGGCATTTCCGCATATTCTCTTGCCTGAGTATTTCCTGAAAGGATCAGTAATACCC
>JARRMB010000093.1:0-3389 GCA_037386325.1 Candidatus Bathyarchaeota archaeon | reverse complement strand
TGAAGCTCTTTCTAAAGCTACTTTGATATAATCTGAATTTCCTTCACTCTTGATAGTTTCAAGATGATTATCCTTAATCAATATAGAATCCCAAAGTCCAATACGATGAGTTAAACCTCCTCCCAAAAAGACAGCTTTCTTGTCAAGAAACCTACAAAGTGTTTTTCTGGTAGCGGCAATTTTAGTATTATAGTTTACTAACAAATCATTTAAACGACGGGTTTCTGTAGCTATTCCCGACATTCTCTGAAGGACATTTAGAATAATTCTTTCTGTCGAAAGAATATCTTTTTGTTTTCCTTGTAATTCTAAAAGAGTTTCACCTTTGAGAATTTTTGTTCCATCTTTTTTGAATATTTTTGCAGTTAAACGATGGTTTTGAAGAAACAAGTTTATTTCTTCTATTCCAGCAATGATCCCTGAAGACTTTGCTTTTAAAATAGCCGTTCCTGGTTCATTTTTTCTAAAAACTGCAATACTGGTTATATCTCCAGCTCCCACATCATCACAATATTCCTTATTAAAAAACGATGTTAACCATTCAAAATATTTTTTATTTTTTAGATTCAGTTCTTTTCCTCGTTGGTAAGCCTTTTCAATGAGCTTTTGCCTATCTAAAAGGTTAACCGACATTTAACATCCTATCCAGAGCTTTCTTGGCCCTAATTCTAACATCTTCTGGAACAGTTACCTTGAATTGTTCTTTCTTAAGAGATTCTAACACAAGCGGTAAAGTAGTTTTCTTCATTTGAAGACATGTTCCTCCTGGTGGAGCCTGAAAGAAAATTTTATCTGGAAACTCAATTTTTAGTCTTTCAATAATCCCTATTTCAGTGGCTATAATGAACTTCTTATCCTTACTCTTTCTTACGTAATTAATCATACCTGAAGTGCTACAAACCTCATCAGCTAATTCTACAACCTCTGGAGTACATTCTGGATGTACCAAAACTTTTGCATCAAAATGCAGTTCTTTTGATTGAATGAGCCCTTCTAAAGAAAATTGATTATGAACATAACACCAACCATTCCAAGGTCTAATTTTCTTTGCGGTATTTTTAATTACATAACTTGCTAAGTTTGAGTCAGGTACGAAAATTATTTCATTTTCAACTAAAGAATTGACCACTTTTACAGCGTTTGAACTTGTGCAACAAATATCTGATTCAGCTTTTACATCTGCAGAGGTGTTCACGTAACTAACAACTGCAGCTTCTGGGTATTTTGCTTTAAATTCTTTTAAACCGTTAACATCCACCATCGCAGCCATTGGACATTTTGCCATTTTTGTTGGAATCAATACTGTTTTTTGTGGATTTAAAATATATGCAGATTCAGCCATGAAATCGACTCCACAGAAAACAATTATAGCAGACTTTGTTTCCGTCGCTTTTTTGCTCAAACCATATGAATCTCCAATGAAGTCAGCTACTTCATAAATTTCTGGTCTTTGGTAATTATGAACAAGAATAACAGCATTTTTCTTTTCTTTTAACTTTTTTATTTGATCAATTAAATCTTGATTGTTCATCCTTCTACACTACTTATTCTATAGAGATGTGTTGTTAGATAGAGTTTAAACATATTACGGATATAAGGATCAATTGTAAAACTGTTAAAAACAGAATTAATACATGACGAAAGGTATATTATTGTTTATAAAGAGAGATGAACTTGAGGATAAAATTATGAGTGAAGGAGATAGGCTTCAAAAAGCTGTATCCTTTACTATATCTTCAGGATATCAATTAGATAAAGATGCTTTTGATTTTTTGAATACATCGTCCAAAACTGAGGATCCTCTTTTCTTAATGGAAGAAGCAGTTAAAAAAATAAGAGATTTGCCTCAAAAACCTCTTTTCATAGACAGAATTTTTCTTGAAACTATGAAAAAAGAAGAATGTTGTGAAGAAAAAGTTCCTAATACAAATTCATTTTTTACTACTTCTGAATCAAGAAAAACTTTTAGACCTTACGCTAAAGATGTTGAAGAAGAAATTAAGATTCTAAAAGATCCGTCGAAAAAAATTTGCACAACTGGAACGCTCAATGAATATCTAGAATATTTTCAAGATAGATTTGAAAGACTGAAAAAAATTCTTCGAAGAAGAATGGATGTAAAAAATTCTATTCCCATATCGATTGCTCTGAAAGCACGTAAGAAATCTAAAGTTAATATTATTGGTATGGTGACAGAAAAAATCGAGGTAAAAGGAAGACTCTTCGTAAAAATCGAAGATTTAGAAGCTTGTGCAACTGTTTTAGTATCCCAAAATCTAAGTAAAGAGATAATAGAAAAAGCAAGATCTCTACTTTTAGATCAAGTTATCTACGTAAATGGAATTAAAGCAAATAATGATTTAATTATAGCCAAAGATTTCATTTTACCCGAGATCCCTCAAAAAACACCCCACAAGGCTACTCTGCCAATTTATGCAGCCCTAATGTCGGATCTACATGTCGGAAGCAAAAAATTTATGGTAAAAGAATTCAATAGATATTTGAGTTGGCTTAAAGGAAAAAAAGGTAACGATAAGATTAGAGAAATTGCTGGCAGAATTAAATATTTAGTAATAGCTGGTGATATTGTAGATGGAATTGGGATCTATCCTGGTCAGCTCGATGGATTAGCTATTACAGACATTTATGAACAATATATAGAAGCAGCAAAACTTATCGAGCAAGTTCCTGATTATATTGAAGTCATAATTATTCCTGGAAATCATGATGCATCAAGAAAGGCATTACCTCAACCTGCAATACCAAAGGATTACTCAGAACCACTTCAAGAAATTAGAAAGATATTCTCACTTGGAAATCCTTCTAGCATAAGCCTCCATGGAGTAGAATTGTTATTATTTCATGGACGAAGTTTAGATGATATTGCAGCAGTTGCGCCTAATGTAAGCTTTGAATCTCCAGATAAATCCATGAAACTTATGTTACAAGGTAGACATCTAGCACCAATATATGGAGAGAGAACTCCAATTGCACCGGAAAAACAAGATTTTATGGTAATAGATAGAGTACCTGATATTTTTCATGCAGGACATGTTCATGTAATAAAATGTAATAACTATAAAGGAACACTCATAGTAAATTCAGGAGCTTGGCAAGAGCAAACAGATTTTCAACAAAAAATGGGTCTCAAACCTGATCCTGGAATTGTGCCAATAGTTAACTTACAAACATCAAAAATTTCTACAATAGACTTTACAAAAGAGTGGTAAATAAAGAAATTTATTTACTGCACACCAGCAAAACAGTTGGGAATATAATTTAATAGGTCACGAAACCGATCGCTATTATCAAAAACTTTTCTGACAATGCTACGTCCTATTCCTAAACGAAAATTTTTTTATCGTCAATGTCTAAACATACTTACAACA
>JARRMB010000092.1:0-4358 GCA_037386325.1 Candidatus Bathyarchaeota archaeon | reverse complement strand
TTTGACTTCTCAGATCGCGATAAACTGAATATTTTGAATCAAAATCTTCATAGAGTTTTCGGGCTTTTGTCCTAATTTTTGAAAAGGTTACCTTCTTTCTTTCTTTGCCAGTAAAAACATTAATTTTTCCTTTTTCAACGAGGTATACTCCTTCCATTAAATCAAGGATCAGGGGAACATCAAATTCTGGAATTTTTGGTTTGGGAATTCCAAGAGGTTTCCCATAATAACCAAATTTATAAAGATTTGATCCCTGCTTAGGGTCCCAAACTATAAGAAAATTATCTATAAGTTCAGTTTCAATCTTCTCAGACATATTGACGCCCTTTAAATGGTGAGAGCCAACACACGTGCAGCATCTGAAGCGTCCTTAGCTTTGTCAGCAGCATCTTCTAAATGTTGAACTACCATTAAAAGAAGAAATAATGGGGGAAGATCCATTTTACTATCAATAATATCAACTTCTAATTGTCGATAAATATCATCGACTAAACGTTCGGCTGTATCTACTTCTGAAGCTTTTTCCACAGCCTTTGTAGCTCCATAATTCAAAGTCATAGCGGTCTCTCTAAGACGAGAGATTGTATCAAAAACCGCATCCGAAAGCTTAACTAAGTCTTCCTTTATTTGTTTCGGAACTTTCCATCCTCGTTCTAATATCTGAAGCAACCTAAAGGCTATTCCTTCACAGAAATCGGCTATGTCACTTGTCAGATTAGTAAAACGAAGGAAATCTTCTCGACTCATTAAAATAGCGCCTATTTCTGTAAGTTCTCTTGAAACTGCACGACGCGCAACATCAACATTATTTTGTGCTTTTTTAATATCATTAAAAAGTTCATTAGCTAATTTTTTGTCACTATCAACAAAGGCAGTTACCAATTGTGAAATTTTGCGACAGATATCAACTACTTCTCTAAGATGATCTCTTGAAACATTAAGAGCTTGTCTCTTCACTCGTTCTTCGGTCTCTACAGGAAAAACCATGTCATTGCCTCATTCAATTATTGATAATATTTACAGAAATAGATTGTTTGGAGTCTCTTAAAAAGAATTAGTAAATCTTAAAAATATTTTATCTTTCGATCAGCCTTCCCAGATTTTCAAAATTGATTTTATAACGGAAATAATCATGAAGCAAGTCTGGAAGACCAATTATTTTACTTCTCACTTGTTTCCATGAATCCCGATCACGTATTGTTACGCTATCATCTTCAAGGGTTTGATAATCTATTGTAATAGCTAAAACATTACCTGCTTCATCCGCTCTTGCATATCGCCGTCCAATTGAACCTGATTCATCCCATTCTGCAGCAAAACCTTCTTTCAATAATAGTTGATAAACATCTTTTGCTTTTTCAGGTAAACCGTCTTTACTAACCAAAGGAAAAATGCTCAATTGTATAGGAGCAATATCTCGTGGCAAGCTCAACAATGTTCGCTTATTTCTTTTTGTGTAAGCATATTCTAATGCAACATAAGCTAACCGATCTAAACCAAAACTAGGTTCAATTACATGAGGAATAAATCGTCTTCCACCATCTTCACTTTCCTTGAAGGCTGTTAGATCTACACCACTAGCTTTCATATGACGACTCAAATCATAGTCTGTTCGATAGTTGTGTCCTGAGACTTCAACCCATCCCCATCTTTCAGTGTAAACTTCTTGATCGAATCCCTGCAACGAATAGTGAGCTCGTTCCCATTCTAACTTTTCAATAAATCTTTGCTGATCTTCCGGAACTCCGAGTTCAATTAAAAACTTCTTCGCCAATGCCATAAAATAAGCTTGCCATTCTTCTTTGATTATACCTTTTTCTAGAGCCTCTTTTACTGTAATTATTATTGGCTCAGTTATGTCTTTTAATTTATTTTCTGCGATAATCATTCGAAAAGTTTCGTCTTTAACTTCGTCCAAAACAGGACATTTCTTATCCTCTGGATCCAAAAAGAATTCAAGATCGATTATTGTAAATTCTCTGAGCCTAACGGGTCCTTGTCTAGGAGAAATTTCGTTTCGAAGCGCATGACCAATTTGAACCACTCCTAATGGCAAACGATTCCTTGCACTTTCGAAAATTCGCTTGAATTCTACAAAAATACCTTGCGCTGCTTCAGGACGCCCATAACCAATTGAATCGGAATATGGTCCAATCGTGGTGGTAAACATAGTCATGAACTGTTCCGCTTTATCGAATACCCCACCACACTCTGGACATTTGATGTTTCGATTCTTAATTTCAATCATAACAGATTGGAGAGTAAGTTTTTCAGTTTCGGTATCGGTCATTTCTCCGAATTCTTGAAGTAAATGATCTGCACGGAATTTGTGCTTACATTTTGTGCATTCTACAGTAGGTTCTTTGAAGTTCTCTACGTGCCCTGAAGCCTCTAAGACTTTTCCAGGCATAATAACTGATGTCTCAATTTCAAGTATACCTAATGGTCTAATGTAGAAGTTTCTAAATTTATCTTCTAACCGTTTTTTTAGCAATGAACCAAGTGGACCGAAAGTTAGGAATCCACCGACCCCTCCATAGATTTCAAAAGAGGGCCAAAAATATCCTCGTCGCTTTGCTAGTTCACTTATAATTTCGTATTTGTCTTTTTGTTTCATTGTTTTTTTACTCCGCGGTAATTTTGAGAGTATAGATGCTTGGTAATTCAAGAATAAAAATGCAATGCTCATACTAATTTTGAAAGTTCTTCTTCAAATTTTTGTTTCATGTCACTTTTTTTAGATAACTCATTTTTAACTTTATCAATTATTTTTACTGGTGAAGGATCTTTATTTTGAAGTATTGCAAGATATACACTTGCATAATCGCCAATACACATTATAGAAAACATTTTTGCCAATTTTCCTTTTCCTTCTGCAAAAATTTCAAGAGTTTTATTTGCTTTAATAAAAACTAGGTTTTTTGTGGTTTCTATTCTATTTCTGAGCTCTTTAGGTTCGTTGGGGTCTCTAATAAGAATTATAGAATGTTTTTTAATAAGAGATTCAGGTGCCTCGTATCCTACGGTTTCATTATGATTTAATTCAGGAAAAATGTCCGATTTACTTGGTAATTTACTGTTTTCATTAAATTGTGCTTTTAATCGATGAGCTATTGAAGTGTATTCTCTAAAACCATATATTGTTGGAATTGTTTCCTTCAAGTCTAAAGCAAGCTTTTTTGCTTTGTTGTTTTCAGAAGGTACTTCTACAGTATTTTCTTTAGATATTTTTTCAAAAACTATTATTGCTTCTTCCAATTCAGCTTCTATATTGGAAAGGATTCCAAGTTTTTGCATAATAATCGGAAACGGAAAAAATAGGTATGGAATAGCAGCTCTAGGTTGCAGTCCTGAAGGGATAATTATGTGAGGAACCTTAAGTTTTTTGCAGAAATCAGAATAGCTATTTGCAAAAACAAGGGTGTCTTCATTCACATAAGCAGGTAAAATATAGTCTCTACAAACTTCTATGGATAAAGGTAAATTGTCTCGAAGCCAGTCATGTAATATTTCCCCTCCAATAGCTGAGCCTCCCATACCAATTATTACAATATTCTTAGGTGAAAACTTTAGGTCTAAATTCACTTTCTTGGCTAATTTAATAGCGTCTCGACAATAATCAGCGGTCTTAGTTAAATCATCAAGCATTCTACTTTTGTCAACTTTTTCAATATTTATCGGATCATCCAAAATTGTTTTCATAAACTTGCACTCCAGTATATAATTCACTAGAATGTTTATTTGAAATCCTTTAAAAACAAACAGGAACGTAAAAAATAAAATCAGCTATTTGTTTTTCGGTTCCCCATCTTATTTTACCAGTCTCGTCAATAAATTTGAAATATCCTTTTTCTTTTTGAGTCCATTCGAAAACTTGTTCAGGAGTTCCCCAAGTAATTTCTAAAGGAATATCTTCAGAAATTTTCCATTTCTTTGAAACCTTATCGTCAAAAGTCTTAGTATGTCCTTCTTCTGCCATTAATTCTTTAATTTGTAAACTAATGGGGACAAATTTTATCAAACCTTTTTTCCTTTGTTCTTCTTCAAAAATTAATTTATCTTCTTTTTTCTTTTCAAAAACCTCTTTTTTAGTATCTTTCTTAACTTCTTCTAAAGTACTAACTTCTTCATGTTTTTCCGAAAAAGAAGGAGATTGGTTAAATTCAAAGTTTTCATTTTGAATTTCAGGAACAAAGTCAGTTGATTGCTTTTCCTTTAATTTGAGTTCTTCTTGTTCAATCAATAATTTCATTTTATTAATTTTAGACTTTGTCTCTTCCAATTGTTTTGACAGTTTATTCCGCAAAAATGAATTTGTAGATATGTTTTTTGCATTGATTCTTGAAACAATAATAAAA
>JARRMB010000091.1:0-3465 GCA_037386325.1 Candidatus Bathyarchaeota archaeon | reverse complement strand
GTATATTGGATGCTATACCCATTGAAGATTTTGGACCAAAAAAAGTTCGACTATACAAAATTGTAGGGCAATGGCGTACTCTAAACAATTTTCTAGTAATTTGTTTATTTACTCCTTGGAATGTGATTCAGAAAGTTAAGATTGTTCGTTCAGTTACAGGGTGGAACACAACAGCTTATGAATTAATGAAAGTCGTCGAACGAGGAAATACACTTGCTAGAATATTTAACCTTAGAGAAGGATTTACAGAAAAAGATGATTGGCTTCCCCCCAGATTCTTCCAACCTAAAACTTCGGGGGTTCTAAATCAAACTTCAGTGAATCCTAAAGATTTGCAAAAAGCAAAGCTTCTCTACTATGACATGATGGGTTGGACTGAACAAGGTATTCCCAAAGAAAGTACGTTAGAAGAGCTCGATATTGATTGGGCTTCAAACAAATTGACCACAATAAGCTAATATCTTAGGTTTAATTAGAAATCAAATACTGCATTAGATTTGAAGGTGCAAAATTTGCCTATAAAACGACAGAAATGGAGCAAAGATTTCGGTGAGTGGTTCCGTGAAGTTCTCATTAATGCGGGAATAATGGATTACCGATATCCAATAAAGGGTTCCGGAGTTTGGATGCCCTATGGTTTCAAGATACGACGGAATATTCTTCAGATATTACGAGACTTATTGGATGAATCTGGTCACGATGAAACACTTTTTCCCCTTTTAATACCCGAAACTTCTTTAGCTCAAGAGGCTAGTCATGTGAAAAGTTTTGAGGGAGAATGCTTCTGGGTAACATATGGAGGATATGAGCCTCTTAGAGTAAGATATGCTTTACGACCTACAAGCGAGACAGTAATCGCACCAATGTTAAAACTTTGGATCAGATCCCATGCAGATTTACCTATGAAAATGTACCAAATTGTTAACGTTTTTCGTCATGAAACCAAGGCAACTCGACCAATCATACGAATGCGGGAAGTTGCAACCTTCAAAGAAGCTCATACCTGTCATGCAACTTGTGAAGAAGCAGAAAAGCAAGTTCAACAAGCACTAAAACTTTACAAACAATTCTTTGATACTGTTGGAGTTCCTTATGTTGTTTCTCAAAGGCCAGAATGGGACAAATTTGCAGGTGCTCTTTACACTATCGCTTTTGATATGCTATGTCCTGACGGTAGAACTCTTCAGATAGGAACAGTTCATAATCTTGGACAGAATTTCGCTAAAGCTTTTAACATAACTTTTGAAAACATTGATGGTAGTCAAGATTATATCTGGACCACTAGTTATGGTATTTCTGGAAGAGGAATTGCAGCAGTTCTAATTACTCACGGGGATGATAATGGTATTGTTTTGCCTCCTGAAATTGCACCAATACAAGTTGTTATAGTCCCTGTTCCATACAAAGGCAAAGGTCAACAAGTTAATGAAGCATGTGAAAAAGTTTTTCATACACTAAAAAATGCTGGATTTCGTGTCGAATTAGATTTCCGTAAGGATTTGACTCCTGGTAATAAATTCTATTATTGGGAACTTAGAGGTGTCCCAATCCGTATTGAGATTGGTCCAAGAGATCTTGAGAATGGGGTCGTTACTCTTGTTAGACGGGACTCTTTAGAAAAACAAACTCTGAAATTTGACGAGGTAGAAGCAGCTATTCGGAACCTTTCAGAAAAAATTCTACTTGATCTCAAAATAAATGCTAAAGCTAGATTAGATGAAAGAATTTTCAGGGTCAATATTCTTTCTGAAGCAAAGAGTTTGCTTAAACGAAAAGCTGGAATTGTTGAGGTACCTTGGTGCGGTACTGATAATTGTGGGCATAGCCTAGAAGAAAAGGTTCAAGCTCGCCTTCTTGGATTCCCAGAAGACACAAAAGAAAAGATACATGGAAACTGTGTAATTTGTGGAATGGATGCTACAAAAATAGTAAGGGTTGCTCTAGCTTACTAACCATTTATACTTTATAAAATATTAAGATGACAATAATCTTTTGTCTTCAAATATATTATAATTCGGGGAAATAGTAAAATGCTAACTAGGCTAAAAACGAGTGTGCAAAAATGGTTGGCTTTCGAAGCAACTATTTTCCATAGATTAGGATTTACTCCAAATCATGTTAGTATATTTGGTTTGATCCTAGCTTTACTATCAGCTTTAACTTATTGGCTATGGGAGTCTTACTCCTTTTTATTAATCTTGGCTCCTTTATTGATGTTAGCCTCAGGATTTCTGGATGCATTGGATGGAATTATTGCCAGAATATATGGAGAAACTTCAACTTTTGGAGCTTTCTTTGATTCAATTCTTGACAGATATGCTGATGCTTTGATTCTAAGTGGAATAATTTTAGGAGGATTAACTCAAATTTCATGGGGGCTTATTGCTTTGTTTGGGTCTTTGATGGTGAGTTATACTAGAGCAAGAGCTGAAGCTGCAGGAGTAAAAATGGAATCGATTGGATTGGCTGAAAGAGCAGAAAGAATAGTGATTTTGACTATAGCAAGTTTTCTAAGTTTAATTTGGTGGGATGCTTTAAATTTTGGTGTCCTTTTACTTGCTATTCTTACAAATTTGACTGTCATTCAAAGGGCAGTCTACTTTCATAAGGCTTCAAGCATGGTCAAAATTAAAAATGATTGACTATTTAACGTCTATATGTTCTTCTAGGTGAACCTGATCTTCGTTCATTCTTTGAACGTACTTTTACTACACCTCGGTGGACTGCGCATGACACACAATAATAAGTTGTTTCTGAGCGACTGGCAATATATGTTCCTTGTTGACGAAGCTCTTTGTAGAGAAGTGAATCTACTAGCGACACTCTTCTTGATACCCTTTTTGCTTTATCTCGGGGCACTTGCTGACCACAACCTTGGCATTGAACTAGTGCACCTTTTCCTTTACTTCCTTTTGCTCTGCCTCTGGATTTTCGTTTAACTGGCATGTTTTTTCCTCAATTACTCTAAATTAAATGGGTGTTATTAAGTATCACTAGCATCTGTTCATATATCTTACGTTTTTAATCATAATCTTTCTCTATGTTAATTCAAAAGAATTAAATGAGCGCTGTTCTAATATGCGATACATCAACTATTATGGAAAAGAAACGGTGAAGCAATTTGGGTCGTATAACTAAAGGTGTTAAATGCAGTGTTAAAAACTGCGATAATGATGCAATTCGGTCAATTTCTCGAGAAAAAGTTAACGCAGCAGGCTTGAAAGTTGATGAGACAAAACGCTCTTACCTTTGTAGAGATCACTATAAAGAATACAAGAAGGCTACTAAAAAAGATAAGCTGCTTGAAAAATGGAGGCACAGTGGTTAATGACGTCCCTTCTTTTTTGTTCCCCTGTTTTAATAATAAATGTATGTGAAGTTGGCTGGATATTTTGAGAATTCTCCAGTTGCATTCAAATTTCATAGAATATGAAGTCATACAGAAAGAGATAGAATTAGCTGAAG
>JARRMB010000090.1:0-3988 GCA_037386325.1 Candidatus Bathyarchaeota archaeon | reverse complement strand
AAAAAAAGAGGTTCTGTTCCTAAGGATCTCGGAATAGATCTTTTAGTGTTAAAAGATAAAAGATTACGACAAGCACCCTATGATAGTGAACTTGAAACAATGGTGCAGGTTGTAAATGCAAAAAACGAATTTAAACAAAGTATTTTAGATGAAAAAGGAATTTTCAAAATAGCAGTAGACAATAATAATAGACTTATAGTTGCTATGCATTTTTCGGATATACAAAAGAATAAGCCGACAATTATTATTAAGGGTAGAACCGCTGAAGTGGTGTACTCCAAAATTGAAGAAATGGGTTTAATTACACTACTTGATCATGCAGCATATTTAAGTCGCGAATTAGCAAAAGCTGAGATTGCTTTGGATATAGGAAAAGAGTATGTTCAAGACATTCCATTATTCAAAAGTTGAAGTTTTTAAGAATTTGTCTAGTCGTTTTATAATAAGAAGGTCTTTTTGAAAATTCTTACTAACGGTGTACCAACTATTGTCCCGAAGAAAACCAAAGCAGCCCTCTCAATGGGATACAGGAAAAATACTCCCGGCCAGAGTGCAATAACATCTACATCATAAATCACGGGAAATATAGTTTCGAAAAGCAGATTTCCCATTAGATGTTGCATCATGGTTCCAATGAAAAATAGGAATGCAATACCAATCGCCACTTTTGCTGATGCAAGTGTACTAACCCATTCAACTGCTTTATTTCCTATGGGTGAAATAAGTACTAACAATGCTACAATATGTAACCAAGCAAATGGAAGTGGAATTGTTATGTTACTGAGAGGAACTGTGACAAAGATGCTTGTGTTTGGATTTAAAAGAAAGGCTAAAAGCAAGGCCAAATTCAATCCTACTACTGGTATCCATTTTCGTTTCATTAGTAATCCTACAGAAACTGCGGCTACTGTGGCGGGAAGAAAATCTAAGCCCAAGAATACTGGTGGTTTTCCAAACATAGCTAAGAATGATCCTATAATTACGCTTAAGCCGCCAAGATATGGTCCTAAGATTAATCCATAGAGAGGTGCAATAACATCTGATAATGAAAATGAACCTGAACCTCCGATCATTGGAACTGTGGGTATTATCCTAAGTACTACGTATATGGCAGTGAATATTGAAAGTAGTGCGATTGTTTTCGTTGCTGAATTTTTCTTTAATATATCAACCAATATTTTCACCATTGGCTAATTTCTCTAACGTAGTGTAATTTTTTACACAGCATATAATTAAGCCTTTCCCACTATAACCTTAAAAATTTAATTTTCTTGTCACGAATTGATAAGGAGTATTATTAAGATTGGAGATTTCTCTTTTTTATTAAAACAATTCCAGAAAGTTTTAAGTGGAATTGAAGTTTAGCCTATGTTCGAGGAAAAGTAATTGAGAGATAAAATTCTGGGCTCTATCTTTCTTGCTTTAGCTTTATTTGGAATGGTTGCTTATTTCTGGTTAATTTTCTTATCTCCACAAGATGTAGTTTTCCTAGGAAAAACTATCAGAGATTGGGCAGTAATAATTCCTATTGTATTAATTGTGTTCATCTTTCTTTTCTTGGTAGCTTGGATAGGTTGGGCTTTGGCTAGTACTGCGCCCCCTCTCCCATTGAATAATGAAAACTCTGAAGATTAATTTGAAACGATCTATTTTTTGAGTTTATGTCTGAGTATAATTATTGAAACCGAAGATATGGTAATTAATACCACGATATATACAATCAAATCAAATCCAAATATTGTGTGCTGCCAAATGTTTGTTTTGATGGCTTTTGATATAATACTAAAACTAGTGTTGGTAGTGTTTGCTTCAACTAAAAAACCAGTTTGTTGGTCCCAATAAAACGATGTGTTAGGTGTATCTGCACCTACTACTGTTCTTTTTTCGTTTGCAATTGTTTTTTCTTCAACTTTTGTAATGGTTATTATGCCTTCAAACTCTTCTAAGAATTTGTCTCCTTGACCTAAATTTGAAGGAATAATGAACCCCTCTCCTATTTCACCTGTTTGTATGTTTAAAATTGAAGTTTCAATTTCATTTCTATTATCTGAATATTTGGATGTAATATTGACAAAAATTAACTCGTTTTTAACATCTATTACTTCGATTTTAGCCCAAGTTACGTTATGGTCCAGAGGAATATCTCCGTTGCAAACTACATTATATTCAATCCATTCCCCCTTTTTCACCCCAACTGTTAGGTTTTCAGAGCTGTAAATTGTTAAAAATGAAAAGTTTAAGAAAATTATTAAAAAAATAATATGGACTGAAATTTTTTTCATAATAAAACCAAATCATGTCTATGATTAAATGTTTTGTTTAACTTTAATAAAATATCATACCGATTTATCATTGAAAAATTTGGCTTTCTCCTGCTTGTTTTTCGATTCTAATTACATGTTCTGCCTTTTCAGCAAAAGCTTCGTTATGAGTTACTGCAATTATCTGTTCGATAGCTTTTAGTCTATTGATAGCATCAGCTAACCTTTCAACAGAACCATCTTCTCTTCCTAGACTTTCTGTTGGTTCATCTAATAGGAGCATAAATAGTCCATGTCCGGTTTTGGATTGCATAATAAGTTGTCCAAGACCTATCCGGTATGCAAAAGCAAGTAATGTTCTTTCTCCTCCTGAAAGATTTAGAACTTCACGTTCATAGCCCTCTTCACTTTTTATAAATGGTGAATATGTTTCATCGATTCTCAGAAGCAATGAAGGTTCAGCATCTCCAGTTAAACCATTTAAAATCTGCTGAACAGTCTTTTGAAGATAAATAACAAATTCGCTTCTTAGTTTTGGTTGTATTGTTCTGTATGCTGTTCTAATTCTATCAATAATTTCAATTACTTTTTCTAATTTTTCTTTTCGTTCAATTTTCACCTGTGTATTATCTAGCCTTTCTTTCAGATCATCAATTCTTACGGCCAGATCATTTTTTGTTTTTTCTAGTATCTCAATTCGATGTTTAGAATTTAGGCAATTCGTAAAAGCTTCTTTTTGTTGATTTCTTGCTTGTTCTAACGTAGAAATATCAAATTTAGTTATCTCTTCTTTTGTTTTTTCAAGTTGCATGCGAAGGTTTTTTTCTTCTTCCTCTTTTTCTTTAATTTCAGCATTAAGCTTATCCAAAGATTCATGCTTTTCTATAAATTGTTGGTTAAAATCATTAATTCTCGGAATTACTTGTTGTAAATTAGAGAATGCAAAATTGATTTTAATGTGAATATTTTTCAAGTCTTCATATTTTTTATTTATTTCTTCAAGCTTTTTTTCTCTTTGAGTTTTTTCCTTTTGAATATTTTTTGTTAGATTTTTCTTGTAATCCTCTGATATAATTTGAAAACATGTAGGACATGTATTTTCAGTTAGCATATTTGAAATCCGATTTATGGATGTTTCAATTTCCCTTTTTGTTGCTTCTTTTTCACCACTAATATTTCTTAACTCTTCTTCCAATGAAAGTAGATATTTTCTTATTTCTCCAAATGTATCATCTATTTCTAATCCAATTTCCGATTTCCAATTTTTCAATTAAATTCTCTAATAACTTTATACGAGTTTTTTCATTTTCAAGTTGTTCACAGAATTTTTTGATTGTATTATTACAGTTACTAAGATTTGTCTGTAACATAATTTTTCTTCTTTGCATGCCCTCTGTACTTTTTCTTAATTCTTCTAAACTTTCAAGATGAATAGAAGCTTCGTTCAATAGATATTCTATTTTTTTATGTTTTTCTTTTGCGTTTTCAAGTTCATTATTTGCGGAAGAGAACTTTTCAACTGTCTCCATATATTCTGTTTCGAGTTTTGAACAACGAATCAAATCGCCGTCTCGTTCGAGTATATTTTTTTCAACTTCATATTCTCTTTTATATTGAATTAAATTATTCCAAGCTAATTCATAATCTGAAAGTCCAAAAAGTTGATCTATTTTCTTTTGCCTGTGCCGTGGAGTAATATCTAATAGTTCTTTAAGATGTTCTTGACG
>JARRMB010000089.1:0-3538 GCA_037386325.1 Candidatus Bathyarchaeota archaeon | reverse complement strand
TTTTTATTCTGATTAATTTATGTAGGTTTTGCAGTATCCCATAAAAGTTCGAAATATTCTCGTGCAAATTTTACTAATCCAATATGGTTACTCCATATTACTAAGAGTCCTGAATAGTTACGGTTAGAATCTGCTTCACCCAAGAAAAGTAAAGCTTCTTTTCCATCTACTATTACTCCTCCGCCAAATAAATTATCACGTAATCGGGCATTTCCCAATAATTCTAAATCTTTTTGTTTCCAATCTCCAGTAACCATAATTTTGACATTTACCCCATTATTACGTATTTGACTTAAAATGGATACAGAAGCATCAACAAAACTCCTTGCAAAAGCGGGTACTGCTATTAATAGTTCACTTTTGACTATGTCAAGCATCTCTCGTAATTTCGCCATTATACTAAATTCTCCTCTTAAGATCCAGATATCAGGTTTTTCCATTAACTCTCTTTTTTCATAAAGAGGTTGAAGTTCATTCAATGCTACATTTTTCCAGCTGTTAACCATGTCTTCTAATCTTAATCTTGCAGCTTCGAGGGCTTCAGAAGGTGCTTTTGGAAAATAACGTGTAGGGCGTCCTCGTTCAGCTTCGACCCAACCTTTTCGTTCTAAGGAGTTTAAGGTTTCATAGACTTTGGAATATGGAATTCCAGCATGTTCACTTACTTCGCTTGCAGTCATGACTCCTCTTTCTAATAAAATCAAGTAAGCTTTAGTTTCGTATTCAGTTAATCCTACTTCATGTAATACTTTTTTTGCATTTTCGCTTATTGGTGTTGACAACCTGATTCACCTTATGAAACGTTTGGAAAGCTTCTTATATTGTCTTTAATCAAATAAAAAATATTACCCCTAAGAGTGGTGTCAAATTTGCAGGTTATTAAAGCAACAAAATCGTTATGTCCAGAATGTCTTCAGGTTTTAGAAGCAGATATTTTTGAAGATGACAACAAAGTTTACATAGAAAAAATTTGTCCAGAGCATGGAAAGTTTACTGAGTTATATTGGTCAGATTATGATCAATATCAAAGAGCAGAAAAATTAAGGGCAGAAGGAACAGGGTTATCGAATCCTCGCACAAAAACTGAGAAAGGTTGCCCTCTAGACTGTGGAATATGTCCAGAACATAAATCACATACTGGCCTTGCTATTATTGACATAACTAATAGATGTAATCTTACATGCCCCGTTTGTTTTGCAAATGCAGCTACTGCAGGTTATGTTTACGAACCTACGAAACAGCAGATTATTGAAATGCTTGAAAATTTAAGGAATAATAAGCCGGTAGCTCCTCCTGCTCTACAATTTTCAGGTGGAGAGCCTACAATAAGAAAGGATCTAGTTGATTTAATTAGAAAAGCAAAAGAATTAGGTTTTCATCACGTCGAAGTGAACACTAATGGTTTAAGATTGGCTCAAGATGTTGATTTTGCTAAAAGTTTAGTAGATGCAGGTTTAAGTACAATTTATCTTCAATTTGACGGATTAACTTCAGATGTTTACAAATTTACTCGTGGTGTTGATCTTCTTGATATCAAGATGAAGGCAATAGAAAATTGCAGAAAAGCTGGATTAAGTATTGTTTTGGTTGTAACATTAGTGAAAGGTGTTAACGATCATCAAATAGGAGATATTATTAGATTTGCAGTTAAGAATTTTGATATAGTTAGATGTGTTAATGTCCAGCCTGTTTCGATATGTGGTAGAATCGCCCAAGATGAACGGGAAAAAATGAGAATAACTATTCCAGATTTTATGAAAAAGGTCGAAGAACAAACTGATGGAAAAATAAAGGTTTCAGATTTTTATCCAGTTCCGACTGTAGTGCCAATTTCTAGAGCAGTTAGTGTTTTGAAAGATAAAGACTATGTTGAATTTACGGCTCACCCTCATTGTGGGATGGCAACTTATGTTTTTATTGAGGGTGATGATATGATTCCAATTAATCGGTATGGTAATATTGATAAATTTCTTGAAAGTATGGAAAAAATCTATGAAGATGCAAAAAAAGGAAATAAGAAAAGAGCAAAGCTTCGATTAGTAGGAACTTTAAGGCACATTAAGTTTGGATTACTTAGAAAATATTTGTTACCAATTTTAAAGAGTGGGAGTTACGAATCTTTAGGAAAACTTCATAGAAAAATGTTGATGATTTCTTCTATGCATTTCATGGATCCATATAACTTTGATTTAGAAAGAGTACAAAGATGTTGTATTCATTATGCAATTCCTGATGGTAGAATTATTCCGTTTTGTACAATGAATTCTATTCATAGACCTATCATTGAAGAAAAAATGGGAACTCCATTAGAGGAATGGAAGAAAAATAATACTAAATCAATCGGTCAGGTAATGTAGCAGGAGAAAGGCTATAAGGAGCGATACTTTTTCAAAAAGAAGGTGACAGTAAAATGGGTGGAGGAAAAAAGAATAAATCATTAACTCAGATGTCAAAAACTAAGGCACCTAAAGAACCTAAAAGAAAAGAGAAAGTCGATGCCCAACCAACAGCTAAAAAAAGTTTGGGTTTGACTCTGCCTGATATAAATAGTAAAAAAGTTATGGGTGAATTGAAAGGTGCTAAAGTTCTTACTCCTTCTGTTGTGGCTTCTAGACTTAATATTCGTTTAAGTTTAGCGAAGACGTTTCTAAAAGAATTAGAAAAACGGAAAATGGTTGAATATATTTCCGGAGGAAAAAACCTCAAAATCTATAAAATGGTTGCATAATTTTTTTCAAATCTTTTAAGGTGATCAGGTAACATGGATTTTCCTGAAAGAATTTACACAAAAGAAGAAGTTAAGTTAGCGCGAGAACTTATTGAACAAGGATATAAGCATGACCTTCAAATTGATGGAAGTTCAGAGTTCATTGTTAAAGTGGGAAAGGCATTCGACTTAATTGCGACAGCAGGTTATTGTGATTTTGTTCAAACTTACATTAAGACTATTAAAGAGATTTCAGGGTTAAGTCAACTCAGAGAAGAAGATGCAGCTATTTGGTTTCATTTGAAGGCTCTTGACGATCCAGTAGATGATGCAGGGTTTATTATTCAAAAAACCCAACAAATGAAAGATTTTATAGAAGGCAACCTTTACTATGAAACTGCTGAAATTAAAGCAGTAAATAAACGTAAAGAATTTGTAGAAACACTGAAAAACAAAACCACAGATCCAGAAATAAAGAGAAAATGTGAAGAAAACCTAAAAAGATGGAGTGAACAGCCCTTCCCTTAACGTTTTTCCCTGTTTACTTCACGTTTTAGGAAACTTTTGGTTTTCTAAATACGCCTAATTTTGCTCGGGGATTTAAGTAAATAAAATCCCAACCATTATTTATTAGATCATCTTCTTCTGCTTCAGTTGTAGGTCTTTTATTTATGAATTGATTCGGTTGTTGAGGTTTGTATATCTGATTATACAATCTTAGGTAGATGTAAGTTGTATCAATTTTCTTATGACCAAGAACCATCGTAACATGCAGAATATCTCGTGTTTTGTGATATTCTCTTAATGCTTTGCAGTGTCTGAATGTGTGTA
>JARRMB010000088.1:0-4092 GCA_037386325.1 Candidatus Bathyarchaeota archaeon | reverse complement strand
TAGCAAAAGCTGGTAGAACATATTCTTATGGATCTGGACATTCAGATTATTGGTTAATCAAAACTGATGCAAATGGGACTACGCAATGGAACACAACATATGGAGGAACCTTATATGATTTTGCTTACTCCTTGATAGAGTCATCTGATAGAGGCTTCTTAATAGCCGGTTATACCGGTTCTGTTCCTGATTCAATAGCTTTTGATGTTTGGCTGGTAAAGACTGACGAGTTTGGAAACATGATATGGAATCAAACTTATGGAGGAATAAATGATGATCACGTCTTTTCTTTGGTGGAAACATCTGACAGTGGATATGCTTTAGCTGGTGATACTACTTCTTTTGGTGCTGGAGGTGCTGATGCATGGTTAATTAAAACTGATAAATATGGAAATATGGAATGGAACAAAACATATGGAGGAATATGGGATGAAAGTGCTAAATCAATTATTGAAGCATCTGACGGAGGATATGCTTTAGCGGGTTATAAGACAATAGGAAATGAAACAGAGAATCCATTTAAAAACCAATGAATTTGGTAATATCCCAGAGTTTCCTTCATGGATAATTCTAATTTATATTTGTTTTATCACCTTTGATATGCTTTTTGTTAGAAGTAAATTTAGAAAGAAGAAATAGGGTGAAAAAAAGGAGATATCCAATTTGACAATAGATCGTTATTGTTCCATTTCTGGAACAAATTGTTCCTTGAATAGAACTAAAAGGGTTATTTTTCATCTTTAATGAAAGATGACAGAACTTGCAGGTGAGGAAAAGATGAAAGGATTCAAAATAAAACTTGTTGTTATTTTCTGTAGTTCTCTGTTTTTGTTAATTCCTCTTGTTTTTGCTTCTTCGGTTATGTGGAGTAAAAATTATGGTGGTCCAAAAGGCGAGTATGCTCGTTCATTAATTGTTACTTCAGATGGGGGATACGCAATAGCTGGATGGACTGACTCCTATGGAGCAGGAGAAGAAGATTTCTGGTTAGTAAAAACTGATGCAAATGGTAACATACAGTGGAACCAAACTTACGGTGGGACAGGTAGAGATGAGGCTCAGTCTGTTATTCAAACAAGTGATGAAGGGTACGCTTTAGTTGGTTACACATTTTCTTTTGGTACAGGAAATTACGATTTTTGGTTAATAAAAACCGATGTAAACGGAACTATGCAATGGAACAAAACATTTGGAGGACCAGCGACAGACATTGCTTATTCATTAGTTGAAACTTCTGATGGAGATTTAGTTTTGGCTGGCCAAACAATTTCTATTGGTGCAGAAAGTTCAGATTTTTGGATAATTAAAACAGATATGTTCGGAAATTTGCAGTGGGACAAAAAATTTGGTGGTTCATCAACAGAAGAAGCATACTCAGTAATTGAGACTATTGATGGAGGATTTATGATTGCTGGTTTTACAAATTCTTTTGGTTCAGGAAATTATGATTATTGGTTAGTAAAAACAGACTCAAATGGTCAAATGCAGTGGAACCAAACTTATGGAGGACCAAGTTGGGATGAGGCTCGCTCAGTTATTCAATTAAATGATGGTGGTTATGCTATTGCTGGGATGACAGCCTCTTTTGGTGCTGGTTCAAATGATTTCTGGCTTGTTAAAACTGATGTAAATGGCAATATAGAATGGAATCAAACATATGGAACAGAAAGTTATGAAAAAGCTTACTCTTTGGTTGAGTCATCTGATGGAGGTTTTGCTTTAGCTGGATATGTTTCATATTCAATGTTTGAAAATGATTTTTTGTTAGTTAAAACCGATGAACTTGGAAATATGCAATGGGATAAAACATATGGAGGAGAAGATTGGCAGATTGCCTACTCTTTGGTTCAAACATCCGATGGAGGATATGCTTTAACAGGAGAATCCTTACCATCTAGTGGAACAGTAGATTTTTGGTTAATCAAAACTGATGAAAATGGAATTATTCCAGAGTTTCCTTCGTGGAACATTCTGCCATTATTATTAGTTGTTACTTTATCTGTACTAGTAATCAAAAAGAAGTTATTTCATTATCGATCCAAGGAATAGCCGATAAATATCGAGGTAATTTCTGGAAAAATTGTTTGGTCAAAGTTTTTTGACCTGTTTTTACTGTTTTTAGTCAATTTTTGTTTACGAAAATGCCTTTATTTTCAGAAAACATCATATGAATGGGGTCTGTAGTGGGGATTAGAAAGGCAACAGTCTCGTTAATGATGTTTTCTTTAGTTCTTTTGGGTTCTTTGATAGGTGTTGTTTTTGCTTCATCATCTAGTTGGGTTGAAGTTACAAGATTTGCTGGAAAAGTTGATGTTGCAAGATTATCAGATAGAGTATTAAATGTTAATTTTACAACTGAATCTTTTACATGTAATAATGTCGAATGGAGAATAAGATGGAATTTTTCACCCGCTTTCATCTATGGAGGTGGAGGTGAAAGGAGAAGTGGATTATTCACAGTTAATGTTTATCAAACCGATATTAACAAACAACTCTCATCATCTATCGGTGGTGTAGGAACAGAGTTAATGAATGGAACCTGGATTCACAATGAAAACGGTACATTTTATTTGCACATTAGTACCCTTTTTGCTTACGATTATTCAATCATAATCGAACAAAACGTAAGTTCTATTCCAGAGTTTCCTTCATTGACAATTCCAGTTGCTTGTCTATCCGCTGTTTTGGTTTTAACGATAATTTACAGATCTAATTTTATTCAGGATAGAAAAAAATGAAAGAATATAAGCTCAAAATTGAGGTTTTGTTTGTTCTCTGTTTGTTTCTTACATTATTTTCTTTCCCATTAGTTTTAGCTTCTGAAGATTCTTGGGTTTCGAAAGCACCTTTGCCTCTTTCTTGCTGGGGAATTGTTGCATTAAATGATAAAATTTATGCAATTGCAGGAAGCGGAGACTATGATAATGTTACGTATAACAACAATTCTGTTTTTGAGTATAATCCGAGTTTGGACACTTGGATTATAAAGAATGCTATGCCAATCAGCAGATACAGTTTTGTGTTGGCTGCTTATCAAAACAGAATTTATGTCATAGGAGAACCTGATGGATTAAATCAGGTTTATGATCCAATAACAGATACTTGGGAAAACAGAACTTCAATGCCAACCCCCAGAACCCAGTTAGAGGCAAATGTTGTTGATGGAAAAATTTATTTTATTGCAGGAAGAACAGGAGGCGCAAGCAGCACTGTTAATTTGAATGAAGTTTACGATCCGGAAACAGATACTTGGATAACAAAAGAACCAATACCGTTTCCTGTTGTGCAGTATGCCTCTGCAGTTGTGGATAAAAAAATTTATGTAATTGGAGGTCAAGATGAATACGAATCTTCCCTAAACTTAGATGTAAATCAAATATATGACACCGTAACAGACACTTGGACTTTTGGAGCACCACTTCCTAAGATTGTTTGGCAAGCAGATGCGGGTGCAACAACTGGACAAATGGCTCCCAAAAGAATCTATGTTATAGGAGGATTACCTGAAAAAGATTTAATAGCTGTTAATTGGACCCAGATTTACATTCCAGAAACTAACACTTGGACTAATGGAGAGCCTATTCCAACTGCTCGATTCCATTTAGATGTTGTAGTATTAAATGACATTTTATATGTAATGCGAGGTTCTCCCTTCTTCAACCTAAATGGTGTCTACAACTACGAAAATGAACAATACACTCCATTAGGTTACATTCCCGAGTTTCCTTCATGGACAATTCTACTAATTCTAATTTTTTCACCCTTAGTAATCATATATACAAAAAATAGACTTAGAATGAAGGAATAGAATGAGAAATAGTTCTCTAATTGCTATGGTGCTTTTTTTGGTTTTGGGAATTTTGATTATAATTTCTGGGATTCTTTTATTAAATATACACTTTAATTATGAACCATCAACAGATTGGTTTGGAGTTAATGAAACTTTCATAGTTCCCGCTGGGGAATATGTGATCAAAGAAAAAGAACTTGATTCAGAAATGTTGGAAGTAACAATTAATGTTACGGAAGGGGGAATTAAATTTCTTGCATTAAATCAATCTAATTATTTAAAATTCAAAGATGGACAAGAAG
>JARRMB010000087.1:0-3669 GCA_037386325.1 Candidatus Bathyarchaeota archaeon | reverse complement strand
TTTTTTCCGGTTTTCCTGTTTACAGCAATGATTTGTTTCTTTCCATTTGAAGTCTTTTTTAATTCTTTAGCGTCATAATTGATATAAATCCTCATATTTTTCTCGAGTTCTCTTTTAGCTAAGTTTGAAATTTCGGGTTCTTCTTCAGGGATAAACTGAGGATTTCGTCCAATGATTGTTACTTTTGAACCCATCGATGAAAGAAAATGTCCATATTCTGCAGCAATGTATCCTCCTCCCACTATTATGATGCTTTCCGGTAATTCATTTATTTTTAAAATTGTATCACTGGTAAGAAAAGCTATACTGTCTATTCCTTTTATTTGTGGGATGTTTGGTGTTGATCCTGTTCCGAGTAATATCATCTTTGAAGTGATTGTATGATTTCCAACTTTTAGCGTATATGGTGCAATAAATTCTGCAGTTTCATTGTAATAGTCTATATTTTTTGATTGGGAAAGTCCTTGGAGTACCTTATTTATATCGTTCTGAATTATTTTTCTCATTCTTTCCATTACTTTTTTGAAATCTATGCTTTTTATTTCAGAATTAACACCAAAAGTTTTTGCATGTTCAATAGTCCTTATTAATTCTGCAGGATAAAGAAGCAATTTAGAAGGAATACAGCCTCGTGTTAAACATATTCCTCCTGGCTCATCCTTGTCTATGACAGCAACCTTAATTTTAGGATTCTCAATAATCATTGCTTCCACAATATTAATTGCTGAACCAGTACCAATTGTGATTAAATCATAATTTTTCATCTAACTGATCCTCAATAAAATATTAATCTATTAATAACAGCTTAAATCAATTTTCAAACGTACGCGTCAAGAACGGAGAAAAAATTCCGCAATATTAAAATAAAACTGATAATATTAGACTGCAAGAGGGACAAAAATGAAACTTAAAATCGGAAGCATGATAGTTTGTGCCATTTGTCTTGTTATTATATTCTCGAGTATGCCTTTAATTTTTGCTCAAGATCAAGCGTGGGGAACCTGTGTTGTTGATGCCTATGGAACAGAGGTAGATGATGAAGTTGAAGCTGGTATTCTTAGGTTTACAGCTGCTGCTCCACCAACTGGATCAAATATTGCTAACATAATATATGTAGTGGATGAAAACACAGGCGAAAATTTCACCATAATCCTAGCAGAAGGAGATCAAGTATCTATGAATTATCAATATCCTATATACAAAGAGATTAATGCAGGCACTGAAGCAGATCATTATACAATATATTATGAGGGAGAAGCAACTTTCGTATCAGTAAATTCAGAACCGATCCCAGAATTCTCATCAGTAATTATTGCACCCTTATTCCTAATAGGAACTGTATTGGCAATTGTTTATAGAAGAAAACGCACTTCTCTGACAAATAGCTAAATTTGAAAATAATAATCCCCAATTTTTTATATTTCTTCATACTCATTCATTTATTTTTGGAAAGATGATTTTTAAAAAAATAGGAAATCTGCATTTACATAATTAGTAGAAACTATGATACAAAGTCTTGATTTTCATTTTAGGAAAGCGGATTTAGAGTTTTTTGTAAATGCAGTTATATCCCATATGTTGATCTCAATTGATCTCATAAATAAGATGAAATATTTTTGAAAAAATCTTCAGCGCAATAGTCAAAATGTTACTTGTTTGATAATTAATTGTTGTATGGGATATAAATTTTGATTCATTCTATGAATTGTTTCCTATAAATAATTACTAAAAATATTGCGATCAGAAATATCACAGGGAAGATGAAAGATCCAAATTCAGGAACTATTTCGAGCTCATCTGGATTTGTTTCAACTATTGTATTATTGATCGGTATTCTCAGTTTGTATGTTGGATAACCTTGTTGATTCAGTATATCAGAATTTTCTGGATCTGCTACTTTAGTCAAAGAAGTTTGAGAATTATCAGCTTGTGGAAACATAATTAGATTGTATTCTATCCATTCTGTAGATGACTGGTAGAGGTTAAGTTCAAAAAACATTGTAATTTTGATTGATTCACCATTGGTAAATGAATGATTATATACTTCGATTATAGTATTTTTTGCTGAAATGATTTGATTAGATATATTCAAAACATTGTCTCCCATCTCAAAAAATCTAATCTGGAGATCTGGAACTTCTGGTGTTGTGTTCCAATTAACAAATTCGAGATGTGACGATAAAGACACTACAAAATATGAAGCCGAACTCGATGCAGCACCTAAATTAGAAATTTCAAAATCAACATGAAATTCAGGATTACAGGTATCTGGATAAATAATAGATCCTGAAACATTTGGAACTGGATCATATTGGGCATTAATTGGAGTTATGAGATAAAATAACAGCATGGAAATCACGATAAAAGCTGAATACAAATTATTTTTCATTAAATTACCTCAATTTGAGAGGTTTGTTATTCAAGTAATCCTCTATATCGAAAAGAAATAACAGCTTATAAACCTAACAATTTTTAAGAAAATAATCAAACGATAACGTTGAAAGATCAAAAAACAATGGACCCAGATTCAGGAAGTTCCAGTAGAAGAAAAAATTAGTTATTCAATGTGTTTTTTCTTCTTTTATATGATGTGCTACATGAATTCCTAAGACAGTTGCTGAGCCTGCTGCTACACCGAGAAGCAATTGCGTAAGTGAATCATTTTGATAAAAAAGAGAAAAAATAGCAAATGCATCATAGACTAGTGCTATAGCAAGATATTGGTAGCACCATCCTTTCATACTTGTTTCGCCAGTAGGGTCATTGATTCCAACAAATAACATCAAAACGAAAAGAACTACAAAACCGATCACAAAATAAATCAAATTCAGTTCACCATTATGAAACTTGTTAAGCAATATTGAGAAATGGCTTTGATATGGAACTTTATTTAAATCTTATGTTAATAATTCTTGAATTCGATTGTAACAGGTTTTTTTAGTATTTCAATGCATATCAGTAATTAGCGATTTAAAAAGAATCTGCTTTTTAGGAATTAATCACATAACTGTTATATTAATTCAATTTGTAAAATACGCGCTGGTAAAACAATGGTAAAAGCTTTAACAGTTCTAAGAGGTTTAATGGCATTTCTAACTTCAATCCCAGTAAAGATGGATGAAAGTTTTTTAGATATTTCATCACGATATATGTTTCTATTTCCTGTTATAGGGGCTATCATAGGAATTATTGTTGGAGTTTATGCCCGTTTTGCAAACAATGTTCTATTTTTATTGTTCGAAACATCACAGAATTTATTTTTCGTGGGTTCATACAAATTTGTTTTTGTTTTTCTAGCTAAGGGACTAGGAGCTGCAATGACGATTGCATTTCTATTTGTTGTTATTGGACTTCAACATACAGATGGTCTTGTTGATGTTGGAAATGCATTAGGAATTAAGAATGCTTCTTTGAAAGAAAAAGTAGATATAGCTCACGAATGGACAGTGACCCGAACAGGAGCTCTACTTGCGATTCTTGTTTCTTTTTTGACATTTTTATTTATTTTCTTTATTAAAACTGATCTTATTATCCAAGCAGTTATTGTTGCAGAAGTTTCAGCAAAACTTGCAATGGTTACAACCGGATGGCAGGGTAAATCTCCACCACCCCAATTCTATGAAAATAGGTGGGAAAAAGGAAGAAGCTTCATCGATTCGATTAAGAAAA
>JARRMB010000086.1:0-3702 GCA_037386325.1 Candidatus Bathyarchaeota archaeon | reverse complement strand
AAGGTAGAACTTATCTCAGGATTTACTTCAAAACAAAAAAGATTTTTAATTCATGACATAAAATCCGAGGAAGTTAATCGAATATTAAATTCCAATAGTTGAAAGATTATTAAAAATCTAAATAGTAACTTATTTAAAAGTAAAAATAGACGCTAATCTTATCAATTTCATGCGTCTTGATTAGTTCAATTCCCTCTGGGGTGAAAAAAATAGTTCAATCTGAATCAACAAACACTATAGAACTATCCAAAGAAGAACAGGAATACTATTCAAGACAAATAGTTATGACAGAAATGGGATATAACGCTCAAATAAAAATTAAACAATCAAAAGTTTGTTTGCTTGGAATTGGAGGCCTGGGATCTCCTGCAGCAATGCAATTAGCTGCAATAGGTGTCGGTCACCTGCGAATAGTTGATAGAGATATTGTAGAATTAACCAATCTTCATCGCCAACATCTCTATGGAGTTGAAGACATAGATTATCCCAAAGTCGAAGCTGCAGCTAAACGGCTTCGTCAACTAAATCCATACATCGAAGTGGAACCTCTTCCACTTTCTGTAAATAAGAATACTGTTGAAAATCTTGTAAAAGGAATGGATGTTGTGGTAGATGGCTTAGACAACATGAAAGCCAGATATGCAGTTAATAGAGCATGTATCAAACACAAAGTTCCATACATTTTTGGAGCTGCAATAACAACTACTGGAAATGTTTCAACAATCATTCCAGATGAAACAACTTGTCTTGAATGTTTCTATGGCAACCTTATTGATAAAAATTTACCAAAATGTGGAGTGGTTGGAGTTCATCCATCTGCAATAAATATAATAGCGAGCATAGAAGTCAGCGAAGCAATCAGAATAATAACAGGAAGAAAACCACTTTTAGTTAACAAATTGCTTTATTTTGATTTAGACGAACTCGAAATAAATGAAATAAAACTATCAAAAGTAAATGAATGCCCAATTTGCGGAGAAAATCGAACTAAACCGATGCTATCTTTAGAACATGAATCGATTGAGGAAATCTGTGGAAGAAAAGGAAAAAAGGTTTTTCTATATATCCCAAAAGAGAATCTAGATTCTGATTTTGAAAACATAAAAAAATATTTTAATGAAAATGGAATCAAAGCCAAAGTTGAAGGAAAACTTGGATTAACTTTCATATTAAACGAAATCAAAGCAAGTTTCCTTAAAAGCGGAATTATAATTCTTGAGGGTTTCAAAGAAAAAGATGAAGCTTACAAGTTTTTCAAAGAATTCACAGGCTAAAAAAACAGGTGTTGGTTAGGGCCAAATTAATGAAGTAAACTGATTAATAATAGTTAAAGAATTTTATTTGGACGAGTTAGTTATTTTTTATTTATAAGGATTGCCCGTATTCGTCTAACACCTGATGCGATACCTTTCTCTTTGATTATTTTGAAGGTTCCTAATTCGACAGTATTTTCAACATGAGGTCCACCGCAGATCTCTATTGAGAAATCCCCTACACTATAAACAGAAAGAGCATTTTCACTATATTTATTGTCAAAAACTGCTTGGGCACCTCTTTTTTTGGCCTCTTCTAAGGTCATTTGTTCTCTTTTAACTTCCAAACCTTTACTTATTTGTTCATTTACTAAATTTTCAATTGCTTCTGTTTCAGAAGATGTTAATGGTCTATCGAAATTAAAATCAAAACGTAAACGTTCTGGAGTAATATTAGAACCTCTTTGAACTAAATCATTCTTTTTCAAAACTTTTCTTAGAGCTTCATTTAGAAGATGCGTTGCGGTATGAAGTCTTTTTGTTTCCCCAGATGCATCACTTAGACCACCTTTGAAAAGTTTTTTTGCACTAGCAGAAGAGACTTTTTGATGGAGTTCATATTCTTTCCTAAATTCTACCTCATCGACTTCTACACCAATCTCATCAGCTAGTTCTTTTGTTAATTCTATTGGAAAACCAAAACTCTGAAACAACAAAAATGCATTCTTTCCATCAATTCTTGGACTATTTTCTGCTATTCTCTGGAATTTTCTTAATCCTTTTTCAAGAGTTCTTTTAAATTTGACTTCTTCCTTATTTAATTCTGAAAAAATACTGTCTTTTTTCTCTCTTAGCAGAGGATAATCGGATTCATTTAATTGGATAACAATATCTGCGAGTTGAGTCAAAAAATCTTTATCAATTCCTATCAACCTTCCAAACCTTATTGTTCGCCGAATTAAACGCCGTAAAACATATCCTCGATCATTATTACTTGGTTTAACTCCACGTTCATCACCAAGGAAAAAAACGGAGGCACGAATATGATCAGTAATAATTCTAATAGACCGCTCTTGACTTAATGTAGGATTATCTATTGAAGCAAGTTCTTTAACTTGCTCATAAATTGGATGGATTACAGCAATCTCAAACACATTATTTTTCCCTTCAAGCATCGCTGCAGTATGCTCCACACCCATTCCGGTATCAACATTCTTTTGTTTTAAAAATTCATAGCAACCTGAAGTATTACGATTATACTCCATAAAAACGTCATTTCCTAATTCAAAAAATTTACCACATGAACAGTTAGGTTTACAAGTTGGACCACAAAGCGGTTTTCCAGTATCATAAAACATTTCAGTACAAGGACCACAAGGTCCAGTGTCACCAACTGGTCCCCACCAATTATCCTTTTTAGATAAAAAGAAAATATGATCATCAGAAACACCTAAATTTTTCCATGTTTCTGCACTTTCACAATCCTTTGGGGCATCTTGATCTCCTGCAAATACAGTAACTGATAAATTTTATTTATCTAAATATAACCATCGTTTACCTGTAAGAAATTCATAACTAAATTCAATAGCTTTCTTTTTAAAATAATCACCTAATGACCAGTTACCCAACATTTCAAAAAAAGTTAAATGAGAACTGTCCCCAACACATTCAATATCTCCTGTCCTAAAACATTTTTGAACATTCATAAGCTTCTTTCCAAGAGGATGAGGTTGTCCCAAAAAATATGGAATTAAAGGATGCATCCCAGCTGGAGTAAAAAGAACAGTGGGATCATATTCTGGAATGAGAGGAGAATTAGGAATTAATTTATGTTGATTTTCACTAAAGAAATCTAAAAATAATTTCTTTAGTTTTTTTGAATCTATGACCATAACTAGGGTTTTAGATAGACTACTTAATATTCCTAATGTAAATAATAATCAAAAATAAAATCGTAAAACGATTTGATAATTGAGATAATAAAAAAAGATAAAATCAAGAATTCAAAAATCAAAAAGACAAAAACAGTGGGGAAACCCCAACTATTTATAAGAAAATAGAAAATAGGCGCTTATCCGAATAGCGCGCCTAAGCCTTCCATTGCTTCTTCTTCTTTTTTAGTTTGATCTTCTTCTTCCTCTTCTTCTGCTGGCTTCTCTTCCTCGGCTGGTGCTGCAGCTGCAGGTGCGGGTGCTGCCGCCATCATTGTCGGAGCAGATTTAATTGCTTCCTCGATATCAACTTCAGCAATAGATGCTACTAGGGCTTTTACTCTAACAGCATCAGCGGTTACGCCGGCTGCTGTGAGTACTTCAGACACATTCTTTTCATTGATTTCTTTTCCAGCTTTGTGCAGGAGCATTGCAGCATATACGTATTCCATATTCATTCTCCTCCATTTTTTCATTCATACTTACTTTTCAACTTTTCTGAACATAATTAATGATTT
>JARRMB010000085.1:0-6453 GCA_037386325.1 Candidatus Bathyarchaeota archaeon | reverse complement strand
TTTCAAATTCTTTGAATTCTTCTTTTGGAATATAACCGTTCATTTTTACTAAATGTTTTGTTTCAAAAGATTTCTGTTTCATTGACAGTGTATTCGAGATATTTTGGGTAGTCTCTCTTAAAGCAAGTAACTGACTTTTATTTTCTTCTGCAAGATTTTCTAGAGAACTTAAAACTACTTTTTTATTCTGGAGTAGTTCTGTTATTTTTTCATCAATCTTTTCTAATGCGTCTGCTGATCTCTTAGGCATCTCTTTAGGAAGCTGAAAATTCTTAGCATGATGGTTTTTCATTATGTCTGATATTTCATGTTTATGTTTTGAGGATGATGCTATAAACACAAACTCTTGATTTTTAGTAATTGTTGAATGATAAAATATTATTGGATACGTTTCTAGAGCTATTTCAAGTTCAGGTATATTTTTAGAAGAAACTGTTGCTACTATAACATTTATGAACTGGGTCTCTTCTAATGCTTCAAGGTTTATTTTGAATCTTTCAAGTATTTTTAGCATACTTTGGAGATATCGAAGATTTGAAATTTCTTCATCAATATTTGTGATTGAAATTGTGTGAGCGTCAATATTCTTCTTTAGTTTAGAGCTTTCTTTTTCAACATCATCCAAAAGTTGTTGCCAATTTTTTGCATTAATTTCTATTTTAGGGTTTTCATCAGTTTTAAAAATATCTAATAGACCTGTCTTCTCAATTTTAAGTTGGATTATTGCGGTGTTAAGATTTCTAAATATATCATCAGTTCTTTTTAAAAGTTTATCATAATTAAGAGCTTCAGAATTTTCTTCATTTTTTTCAATGTGAAACTTTCCAAAATCATTAAGGACTTCTAATGCTTCATCAAAATCTCTTTTAATACATATTACAGAAGTCTTAGTCATCCTTTGTGGTCTCAAAATCAATGCCAGCAAAACCTTGATTAGTCTCACGAAATTTAAACCTTGTTTAGGAAATTTAAATTGCATGCGATTGTTATTGGAACAAATGATATGGTAGCGGGGTTTCGGTTAGTTGGCATTAGTGGTGTTGTTGTTTCAACTGTTGATGAAGCTAAACATGCTTTGCTCAAATCTATGGAGAATATTGATGTTGCGATTGTTATAATTAGTGAAACTTTTTCGACTGAACTAAGAAAAAATATTGATGAATTGCGCTTAAATCGTTTAGCACCTTTAATTATTGAACTCCCGGATAGACCAGGATCCTTTAGTGCAATTGATATGTCAAAAATAGTTGGGAATGCTATAGGAGTCAAAGTTTAGAGGCTTTAAAATGGCAAGTATAAAGCAGGGTTTAACAGCAATAGCAAATGAAATTTTAGAGGATGTAAAGTTAGACTCAGAAAAGATTATTCGTGATGCTGAGAGTAAAGCTAGTAAAATTTTAAGAGAAGCAAAAGAAGAAGCTGAAAACAGGCACAATCAACTTTTAACTGAAACAAAAAAGAAATCAGAATTAGAAAAGAAAAAACTAGAATCTTTGACAATTATAGAAATTAGAAATAGATATCTTAAAGTCAAAGAGAACTACATCAAGGATGTTTTCGTTCAAGCATTTGAGCGTTTGAAGATATTTGTTGAATCTGAGAATTATTCAAGTTGGTTATTGGTTGCTATTGAAAAAGCTGTTAAAGAATTTGATTCTACTCAACCTACTATATATTTAAATCCTAAAGATCTAAAATTAGTAAAAAATGAAAATTTTAATCGATTAGCTAAAAAGTTGAAAATAAATTTTGCAAATGAAACTTTAAACAAACTAGGAGGTTTTATAATTGAAACTCCAGATGGAAAGTTATCACTCAATAATACTTTTGAAAATCGGTTAGAATCAATAAAATCTGATCTTCGAAATGAGATAGCTAAGATATTGTTTCAAATGGAGGATTAAACAATTCAAATTAAAGGCACAATAGTAGAAATAGCTGGTCCGGTTATTGAAGCAGAAGGTATGTTAAAAGCGAAAATGCATGAAATGGTTGAAGTTGGTAACGAACGTTTAATTGGTGAAATAATCCGTCTAGAAGGAGATATTGCAACCATTCAAGTCTATGAAAATACAAGTGGAATTAAACCAAAAGAGGAAGTTTTTGGAACAGGTGCACCTCTTTCTGCTGAACTTGGTCCAGGATTAATTGGTACTATTTATGATGGCATTCAAAGACCATTGGAAGACATCCAAGAAAAAACTGGACCTTTTATTAAAAGAGGAACAAAAACTGAGGCTCTTCAAAAAGATAAACTGTGGAAATTCAATCCTATTGTAAAAATTGGTGAAAAAGTAATTGGTGGAGATATACTTGGAACCGTTAAAGAGACTGAATTAATAGAACATAAAATACTTGTCCCACCAAATGTGCATGGAAAAATTGTCGAAATAGCAGAATCTGGCCAATACAACGTCGAAGAGACAATCACTAAACTCGAATCTGATGGAAATAACCTGAATTTGCACATGTTCCAGAAATGGCCTGTCAGAAAACCTAGACCTTATAATGAGAGACTGCTTCCTAAAGAACCATTAATTACAGGACAGAGAATAATTGATACTTTTTTTCCAATAGCCAAAGGTGGAACAGCAACAATTCCTGGAGGATTTGGAACAGGTAAAACCGTTACACAGCATCAACTTGCGAAATGGTCAGATGCAGATATAATTATCTACATTGGTTGTGGAGAGAGGGGAAACGAAATGGTTGATGTATTAACCAGTTTTCCAAAATTACAAGATCCTCGCACTGAAAGACCAATCATGGAGAGAACAATATTAATCGCAAATACAAGTAACATGCCTGTTTCTGCAAGAGAAGCAAGTATCTACACTGGCATCATGATCGGTGAATATTATAGAGATATGGGATATGCGGTAGCCCTAATGGCAGATTCAACAAGTCGTTGGGCAGAGGCGTTAAGAGAAGTTTCTGGAAGACTAGAAGAAATGCCAGCCGAAGAAGGTTTTCCATCATATCTTCCAACTAGATTGGCAGAATTTTACGAAAGAACTGGGATTGTGAGAACATTAGGTTCAAAAGAAAGAATTGGTTCAATTTGTGCTATTGGAGCAGTTTCTCCGCCAGGGGGAGACTTTTCGGAACCAGTTACTCAACATACAAAACGTTTTACAAGCGTTTTTTGGGCTTTAGACAAAGATCTAGCTGATGCCCGCCATTATCCCGCAATAAATTGGATACAGAGTTACTCTGGATATGTGAATAGCCTTTCTGATTGGTGGAAGAGTAAAATAAGTAAGGACTGGGCAACTTACAGAGAACAAGCTATGCGTATTTTACAAAGAGAAGATGAATTAAATGAAATAGTTAAACTTGTTGGACCTGATGCTTTACCTGATAGACAGCGTTTAATCCTGGAAACAGCGAAGATACTGCGGAATGTTTTCCTTCAACAAAATGCTCTAGATCCCATTGACACATATTGTCTTCCTATCAAACAGTTTAAAATGTTGACAATAATTCTTGAATTTTATAATAGAGCTGAACAACTCATAAACAAAGGTGCACCTCTGTTTAAAGTAACCAATTTATCGGTTTTACCCGAAATTATGAGGATAAGAGAAATTCCAAATGAAAAACTCAATCTTTTGGACGATTTAGTCAAAAAAATACACTATCAATTCTCAGAATTAGAAAAAGGAGTTGAATAATTAATATGACTAACACTGGATTAGAGTATAAAGGAGTATCACGTATTTCTGGTCCAATAATCTTTGTTGAGAATGTTAAAAAAAATTGCAGTTGTACAAGTTTTTGAAGGTACAACCGGTTTATCTTTAGCCGAAACCCGAATACATTTTCTAGGAAAAACTCTGGAAATACCTGTTTCAGTTGAAATGCTTGGACGGGTAATGAATAGTTTTGGGGACCCAATTGACGGAAATCCCGCTCCATTTTCAGATGAATATAGAGATGTAAATGGTCTCCCAATGAATCCTACAGCAAGAGAATATCCGAGAGACTTCATTCAAACGGGAATATCGGCGATCGATGGAACAAGCAGCTTAGTTCGAGGACAAAAACTTCCAATCTTTTCTGGGCCTGGACTTTCACACAACGAACTTGCTGCACAAATAGCTCGTCAAGCTCAAATAAAAGGTAAAAAGGAAGAATTCTATACCGTTTTTGTTGCAATGGGCCTTAAACATGATGAAGCAACATTCTTTCGAAAAAGCTTCGAGGAAACTGGTTCAATAAGAAATGTTGCTCTTTTTCTAAATTTCGCTGAAGACCCTACTGTAGAAAGATTGATCATTCCTAGAACTGGATTAACTCTGGCTGAATATTTGGCTTTCGAAAAAGATGCTCATGTTTTGGTAATATTAACTGATATGACTAACTACTGTGAAGCATTAAGAGAAGTAAGTTCCTCGATGGAAGAAATTCCTAGCCGAAAAGGTTATCCTGGGTACATGTATAGCGACCTTGCAAGTATATATGAAAGAGCTGGTCGTATAGCAGGAAAAAATGGTTCAATAACTCAAATGCCAATACTTTCTATGCCAAATGACGATATCACACATCCAATTCCAGATCTTACTGGATATATTACTGAGGGACAAATTGTTTTAGATCGTGATTTAGAACAGAAATCGATCTATCCTCCCATAAATGTTTTAACCTGTTTATCAAGGTTGATGAAGGATGGAATTGGTGAAGAAAACACTCGAGAAGATCATGCGGATGTTGCAAGTCAACTTTATGCAGCTTATGCTCAATGTATCGAGATGAGGTCACTAGCATCAATAATTGGTGAGGAGAGTCTTTCTAGTAAAGATAAGGATTATTTGAAATTTGGAGAACAGTTTGAACAAAAATTCTTAAAACAAACTAAAGAAGAGAATAGATCAATAGAACAAACATTAGGAATTGCTTGGGAAATTTTATCTTTACTGTCCAGAGATGAATTAACACGAATTCATACAGAGTTTCTTGACAAATATTATACAAAATCAAACCCTTACAGCAAAGCACGTCAGGTCTTGAGTTACTTGAACGGAAAAGAGATGTTCTAATAAGAGAACTTAGACATTTCGCTTACGATGCTAAAAAACTTAGAGACGAAGTAATTATAGCTCTTTCTGAAGCTTACCAAAATCTAATCGAATCAAAAATAATTATGGGATCAGAAACTGTTGATAATATATCTTTAGCATTTTCGCTTAAAGAGAATTTTATTCTTGATCATCAAAGTATAATGGGCGTGACTGTACCAATTGTTAAACTTCAAATAGATAGAGATTCCAAACCAGAATATGGATTTGCAGATACAAGTGTGTTACTAGACAAAACTTTCAATAAGTTTTCTAATATATTAGAACAAATTGCACAACTTGCAGAACTTGAAGGATCAATTTATAGGATTGCAGATGATGTGAAAAAAACTCAGAAACGTGTAAATGCCCTAAAACATGTTTTTATCCCCCTGTATAGTGAATTAGTCAAGCGTATCGAACTTGTCCTAGAAGAGAAAGAAAGAGAAGAATTCATCCGGATGAAAACTGCCAAGAGAATGATTTCTAAATAGAATTTTAAGGAGTAATTAAAAATATGGAAAAAATGAAAAGAATACTTATCCCTACAGATGGTTCTGGATGTTCTTTAAGAGCAGCAGAAATTGCAATAAGTTTAGCAAAAATTTTAGGCGGTGAAATTTTTGCAATATATGCTATAGATACGGTGATTCTTAAAGAAATTACAAAGAGTATAGGTTCCACAGATGTTGAGATAGAACTGAAAGAGAAAGGTGAACGCTATCTCGATTATGTGATAGAATTAGCTGAAAAAGAAGGTTTAAAAGCTGAAGCCATCCTTGCTAAAGGAGAACCATACGATCAAATTATTGATTTTGCTAAAAACAAAGGTATTGATATAATTGTTATGGGAACTTATGGCAGACGAGGAACCAAAAGAATCCTGATTGGAAGCGTTATTGATCTAGAATATAAAAGCTTTGAAAAAGACATCCATAAAATTGCAGAAAACCAACTAAAAAACATAGAAACTGAAGTTAATAAAATACGGGAAGAAGTAGAAGAAATAGGTAAAGAAGTGGATACCGCAATAAATGAAAAAAGTGTTAAAAGCAAGAACCCACGTAAGCAAAGTTAGGAAATAGTGTTCAAACGAAGGGAATAACTTGAAAAAAAGAACAGCAATTTTATTGTTTATTATACAATTCGTTGTCATGCTCATAATTGCCGTATCTGCCGTATTTGCAATGTCAATTCCTCTCGCTCAAAATCAAACAACGTCAAATATCAATGGTTCTTTGGATAGGGCAACTATTGCTATATCAGCTGGTCTAGCTGTCGGACTTACTGGGTTGGGTGCAGCAAAAGCTATCGCAGCCTCAGGAACTGCAGCCATAAGTGCATTAGCAGAGAAGCCTGAAACATTTTTCAGAAGTTTCTTGGTAGTAGCCCTTGC
>JARRMB010000084.1:0-3912 GCA_037386325.1 Candidatus Bathyarchaeota archaeon | reverse complement strand
GGTATCTTTTATATATTCGTTATAATATTCTTCGACTATTCTTGTCGGAACAATATCTTGACCAAGATCACCATAGTATTTTAAAAAGTGTTCAATTACCTCTGGCTGGTTATCGTACCATTCTTCTCGTAATTCATTTGGTATGCCATATTCTTTCCATAAGCGTGGGAAACCACTAAACCGGTAAAATGGATACTTACCTATTCTTTCTTTAACTGCTTCACTTGGAAGATATGGCATTGTAAACACTAAATTTTTTATGTATTTTATAACTATACTAAGTCCTGATAAAGCAAAAGCACCGGAATAGTCGATTCCAAAAAAAGTTGGTAATACGCCATTAAAACCTTCTACAAACCATTCTGTTAACTCTACAAGAATTCTCCAAGGATAAGTATAAGGATTGAAAATAAGCCACAAACTTAGGAATATACGCCATTGACACATTCTTGAAAATATTGATAAGAACTTGTAGAGAAGTTCTTGAATCCAATAAAGATTCGCAGCGTTTTCGGCTAAGTGATAGCCTCCGTAAAGTTGAAGAGCTTTAGAAGCCCAATCTGGTAAAAATGTCGCTCCTTGATAAACTAAAAAGCAAATAAAAGCATCAGGCCCATCCTCATAGTAGAATAATCGATGAGGAACAAGAGGCAAAAATGGTTTAAATACTATGTGATGCCATTCTGTAACTCGTGGAGCATTGTTTAATGCAAGATAACTCATAAGTGAATTTATAGACTGATCAACAGGTCTATCGATTGGTAAGAATTCAAGCATAATAAATGTAAACGTAAATAAAGTTAATAATTAAACTCAACTCAAAGGCACGATAGTGTGTCTGGATGGCCGGATTCGGGATAGTAGGATTCGAACCTACGACACCCTACTCCCAAAGCAGGTACTCTACCAAACTGAGCTATATCCCGACACTTATATTGTGAGCATAGTCACAATAACCTAAATTAATTATTTTGTCAACGATTAATTATAAAATTTTCGATACTTTTCTTTATACAAGATTTTTATAAAGATTATCTTGTGTTAATATAGGATAATTGACTGCACCTTGTACCATTACAATCTACCGTTACAATTTCATGGGCATTTTCGTCCTCGATTTTTGGTTTATTTTGTATATTTGCCAGATTCCATCAAACTGATGGCTTAAATTTTTTTGAATTTCTCTGACTCAAGTTCCCATAATTGTATTAACTTAGAATTAAAGCTTAATAGAGAATTGAGAATTGATTTAATCAAATTAGTAACAAAAATTTGATCAAATCTCTCTTTTTAAAAATTAAAATTTTTTATTTTTTCGTTGCTTTCTCAATGTAATCAATAGCATCTTGAACTGTTTGAATTTCACCAGCACTCTCATCGTCAATTTCAATTTCAAACGCTTCTTCAAACGCCATAACTAACTCAACAACATCTAAAGAATCAGCTCCAAGTTCTTTGGTAAAACTTGCTTCAGGTTGAACTTGCGCAGCCTCAACACCTAATTGTTCACTTACAATTTTTTGAATTTCTGTTAAAGTATCATTAGACATAGAAATTTTCCTTAATCCGTAATTGATAAATAAATAATAAATTTAAATAGATAGTAAGCAGTGGAATTTTATTACTTCGAATAAAATTTAGTGGTGATCTCGGACCAAACGGATCAATTGATAATCGGTAAAAACTTAAGATCTACCTTTAGTCATTTTATCGAAGTAGCCAGTCTCTAAAGCTCGGAAACACAAAGCCGCAGAAACTCCATCGATTTCACCCGAACCCTACTATGTTTGCTCAACTTTTCGCCAAATTATATTGCCTGTTATTATATTATATATCTTAGTAATTTTAATCGAACAATTTTGAATAAGATTCAAGGCACTCCAAAAACGAACTTTAAATGCAGACAATAGATTCTATGACGGAAGAAAATAAGTAAAATGCATCTACCTCTTAAACCAAAGCAAGAACGAAAAAAATCTAAAACTAGAAAATTTATTCTCTAGTTTTTTCCTAGGATATATTAGAGACACTATAGATTATACAACAATTCTTTTTATTTTTTTAGCTCAAAAATTTTCTATGCTAATTTCACTCTCTACTTTGAGAAACAAAATAATCTCTACTCTCAAAAAAGATTAAAAATTTAGCTTTATATTTGTAATAGTTTGTAAAAGTTTCGTAAGTTGGTAAACACTTCCTCTATTAATAGTATAAATTGGAATATTTTTTTGAGCGGCTAATTTTTTTAATTTAATATTTTGGTTAAGCTGTTTTTTTAAACCAATGATGATCTGTGCTTTTTTGATCTCTTTTGTTAGAACTAATGTCAATCCGGTTTTTGAGATAACTTCCTTAATTAAATTCTTAGAAAGTGAATAAGTGTAAATACAGAGTTTTTCACTTTTTAAATTAGGTGATTTCATTTTAGTGAAATCATTGACTGTGATCCAACGATTAGGATTAAATTTTGACGAGGTTTCTGAACTAAGAGAATTCTTGAAAAATAAAAATGCTTCCGGTTTAGATCGTTTATAACTTATATGAACTTTTTGATTGGTATCCATGTAACGAATCTGAGTAAAAAGATAATTTCCTCGTAAGAGCCAATCAATCGAGTTTTGAACATTTTCATGGATTATCCAGCAGTTTTGATCATTAATTTCTATCGCTATTTGAAATGCAGGATAAGCTTTCCGCTCTAATATACTTTTTTGTGTCCCTCGTCTTTTTGCTTCATCATCGCTTAACGTTACGTACTGAATCCCCCCAATTAAATCTGTTAAAGTTGGATTTTTAATCAAATTTTCTAAACAGTTCCCATGAGTTGTTCCAACCAGTTGAACACCTTTTTCTGCAATTGTTCGCGCCGCCAATGCTTCAAGTTCAGTTCCAATTTCGTCTATAACAATTACTTCAGGCATATGATTTTCAACGGCTTCAATCATAACTTGATGTTGAAATTCAGTTTTGGCAACTTGCATTCGACGAGCACGTCCAATTCCTGAATGTGGAATATCACTATCGCCAGCAATTTCATTTGATGTGTCAACAATTATGACTCTTTTTTCCATTTCATCTGATAAAACTCTAGCGATTTCACGAATAATTGTTGTTTTTCCAACACCCGGTTTTCCTAAAATCAGAATAGATTGTCCTGATTCTAATAAATCACGAATTATACAAATTGTTCCAAAAATAGCTCGCCCAACTCGACAAGTTAATCCATTGATCAAAGATTGTCGATTACGAATACAACTAATACGGTGAAGCGTTCGTTCGATCCCAGCTCGATTTTCGTTACTAAATTTACTAACTCGTTTAATTGTATAATCAAGGTCTTGCCATGAGATAATTTTTTGTGACAAATACTCTGGGCCAGTGGTAAAACGAGCTTCTGGTCTTCGACCTAAATCCATCACAATCTCAATTAACTTATCTTTATTTGGATGAATTTTTAAATTTTCTTGAATAAAAAACGGTAAGTTATTCAGTAATTTATCTAAATCTTCTTCGATACTCATGAAATCAGTGGTTTTAGACAAGCGTTAAAATTATATCCAAACTATTAAACTATAAATGATATCAAAAATATATCAAAATTGATTATCAAGTTTTAGTTCGAAGATGTAGATGTAACTAATTTATTAAATGTTTTTGTATCTAAAATAGCAATTTGTGATAACATTTTTCTATTCAAATCAATATTCGACTTTTTAAAATTATGTATTAACCGACTATATGTTAAATTATTTAACTTTGATGCTGAATTAATACGAGTAATCCAAAGTTTTCGAAAAGTACGCTTTTTTTGTTTTCGGCCAACATAGGAATACCGCAATGCTTTCATAACTTGTTGATTTGCTACTCTGAAGAGACAAGAATGGGCACCTCGATAACCTTTTGCTAATTGTA
>JARRMB010000083.1:0-3928 GCA_037386325.1 Candidatus Bathyarchaeota archaeon | reverse complement strand
TTTTCTGGAAGTATCGCAGCTGTTCCTGCATATGCTGCGTCTACATGAAGCCATATTCCATGTTTTTTACAGATTTTTCCAATTTTTTCCAACGGATCTACACTTGCTGAAGAAGTAGTTCCTAAAGTAGCGCAAACAAAAGCTGGTTTTTTTCCTTCGTTTTCATCCTTTAGAATCATCTCTTCTAGCTTTTCAGGAATCATTGCAAAATTATCGTCAATTGGAGTTAATCTTATATTTTCCAAACCATATCCGGCAATTTTTGCACCCTTAGTTATACTCGAATGGGCTTCCTTTGAGCAATAGACTATTAAAGATTCTTTGAATCCTTTTTTATTAATACTAAAATCGGATATTTTTTCTCTTGCTGCTATTAATGCAACTAAACTAGATGTAGATGCTGAATCCTGTATAACGCCAACCATACCTTCTGGCAAACTAATCATTTTTCTAAGCCATTCCACTGTTACTTCTTCAAGTTCTTCTGCTGCAGGTGATGTCTTCCATATCATACATTGTACTCCAAGTCCGGCTGACAGAAGTTCTCCAAGAATTGAAGGTGGACTATTGTTTGCTGGAAAATAGGCGAAAAAACAAGGATGCTGCCAATGAGTAATTCCTGGTAAAATAACTTTTTGAAAATCTTTGAATATATCTTCCATTTTCTCTCCTTTTAACGGAGCTTCTTTAGGAAGTTTGGCTTTGATTTGTCCTGGTTGGATATCAGGATAAACAGGATATTCCTCAATATTATCCATATAATCGGCTATCCAATCCACCATTTCATGACCATATTTTCTGAATTGATTAGTATCCATTTTTAAATCTCGATCCTTGTTGCGTAATTCTGGTCTGTTATATTTTTTATAACCAATTTTGTTCTTGTAGTAGATTTATAGCTATCTATGAAATTATAATTATAAGAAAAAGCTGATTTAACACCTCATTCAAACAAAGGTAGTGTGATTTCATGGTCAAATTAAGTTCAAAACAAGTCGCAGATTATTTTAATCGAAGTTACAAGGCAGTAGATGGTTTATGGTTTTTGAAAGTTGAAGAAAAATACGGATTTGATACAGCTCTAGAACTAGATAATGAAGTTTGGAAAATATTGCCCAAAATTCAGGCTAGATTAATCAATTCGTTTTTTGATTCAGAAAATATTCAACCAACTCTTCTTGATAGTATTATTACAAAACTTGATTTGGAAGGATTCAAATTTATAACTGAAAAGTTGGAAAAAGGTTTCAGAATAACAATTACAGAATGTCCATGGTATAATTTAATGATCAAAAGTGGAAGAGAAAATTTAGCTAAATTTGTCGGTAAAACAATTTGCAATACAGAATATCAGGTTTGGGCATCTGAATATGGAAAAGAAAACAAATTTGAACTTGTATCCCAGAAATGTGATAAATCAGATTTTTGTGCATTAGAATTTCAATACAATAATAATCAATAAGTTCAGTTTTCAATGATTTTTATTACTTGATAATTTATTTTTAATGTAAGATAGCATTCCGCCAGATAGAAGAATTTTTTGTTGTCTATCTGTTAGTTCATATTTTACTTCGAAGTCTTTTTTCTTTGAGATGTTTTTTACTATTAATTTATTATTGTCAGTTATTGTTTCTCCAATGTTGGGGATCTGAATTTCATCTCCAGAATCTATTTTATCATAGTCTGCTTCTGATCTGAAAGTTAAGGGAACTATTCCAAAGTTGATTAAATTTGCAGCATGTATTCTTTCAAAGGATTTAGCTATTACTGCTTTGACTCCTAAAAACATTGGACATAATGCTGCATGTTCTCGGGAAGAACCTTGCCCATAGCTTAATCCTGCTACTATTATGTTGTGCTTTCCATTATCCCTGATTACTTGTGCTCGTTTAGAAAAAGTTTCATCGACAATTTCAAAAACATATTCAGAATATTTAGGAACATTAGATCTATATTTCATCCTGGCTCCAGCAGGAATAATATGGTCAGTGGTGATTTTATCTCCAACCTTTATAGTAACAAAGCCAGAGATGTTTTGCGGCAAAGGTGGATTATACGGTAATTCTGTAATGTTTGGTCCTCTATATATTTCGATATTATGAGGATTTTTTGATGGCAAAAGTATCATACTATCGTCTGTATAGAATCTTTTAGGAATCTCCACTTTAGGATAATCCATGCCTAGACCACGGGGATCAAATATTTGACCTTTTATTACTGCAGCTGCAGCTGTTTCTGGACTTGTTAAATAAATATCTGCAGATTTTGTTCCAGATCGACCAAAAAAGTTCCTATTAGATGTACGAATCGATACTGCATCGGTTTGAGGAGATTGGCTGTTTCCGATACAGAATCCGCAAACAGGTTCTGTTATTCTTGCTCCTGTAGAGTATAAATCTGTAAGTGCACCTTCTCTTGAAAGATTTTCAAGAACTTGTCTAGATCCAGGAGAAATAACAAAACTAACAGAAGGATGAACTTTTTTTCCTTTCAAAATTCTTGCAACAGTCATCAAATCTTTGTATGATGAATTAGTGCAACTTCCAACGCATACTTGATTTACTTCAATTCCACTGATTTCTTCTATAGATTTGATGTTTCCGGGACTATGAGGTAAAGCTGCAAGTGGAACGAGTTGATCAAGATCAATTTCTACTATTTCATCATATTTTGCGTCTAGATCAGCCTCAATTTTCACCCAATCATTTTCCCTTCTTTGAGCTTCAAGAAATTGTTTTGTAATTTCATCAGAAGGAAAAACAGAGGTTGTAACTCCACATTCCGCCCCCATATTGGTTATTGTTGCCCGTTCAGGAATTGAAAGAGTTTTCACTCCGTTACCTCCATATTCAAAAATTTTACCAACATTTCCTTTTGTACTAAAAATCTCAAGTACCTTTAATGCAACATCTTTCGCAGAAACCCAAGGTTGAAGTTTTCCTTTTAAATTAATTTTAATTATCTTTGGATAATTTAGATAAAATGGCTCACCAGCCATGGCGGCAGCAACATCTAACCCTCCTGCGCCTATTGCAATCATTCCTAATCCTCCCCCTGTTGGGGTGTGACTGTCCGACCCTAATAATGTCTTACCCGGTTTTCCAAATCGTTCAAGATGAACTTGATGACAAATTCCATTTCCAGCTCTTGACAGAAGAATTCCATATTTTGCTGCAATCGATTGTAAATATCGATGATCATCAGCGTTTTCGAATCCAATTTGAATTGTATTATGATCAATATAACTTACTGAAAGCTCAGTTTTGACTTTTGGAATTTCCATAGCTTCAAATTGAAGATAGGCCATGGTTCCAGTTGCATCTTGAGTTAAAGTTTGATCTATTCTAATAGCAATTTCTTTGCCTGATTCATTTTTTCCTTTTACTATATGCTTTTCTAATATCTTCTGTGTTATGCTCTTTTCCATAATTGTTTTTTCTCCTGCCGCGCACGCATCTCCTGCAGAATATTTTTGTTAATTATTTTAGTGCCTTTTATTTGATGCCATTTTCTGAAGAATTCAAAATTTATCTTTAACATAAATAAATTTTTTAACTATTCAATTCTAGACTTTAAATGCTGAAGGACAAATCTTGTTTAAAACACATATGTTGCATTTTGGTTTTCTGGCTGAGCAAACATTTCTGCCATGAAAAATAAACAAATCAGTAATTTTTTCCCAATCAGATTTTGGGACGATTTGCATAAGATCTTTTTCTATTTTGTCTGGATTAGTATTTTTAGTTAGTCCAAGTCTTTGTGAAAGTCTTCGAACGTGGGTGTCAACAGCTATACCCACCACAATTCCATAAGCGTTTGATAATACAATATTAGCAGTTTTTCGTGCGACACCTGGAAGCTTAATTAATTCGTCCATTTTTCGTGGAACGTGCGAATTGTATTCTTCAACTAGTGTCTGTCCTGTTTT
>JARRMB010000082.1:0-3933 GCA_037386325.1 Candidatus Bathyarchaeota archaeon | reverse complement strand
TTATCTTTAGTTTTTGTCTCCAATTTCATTTCGGAATGTATCGTGAAATTTCCAGTTTTAATTTTTAACAAAAGATTTTTCAAGTCATCAATTTTGTAATCATAAGGTCTACATGATCGTGAAGTTTTAATTATTAACTTTGGAATCTCAGGATATTTTCTTTCACTGAAAAGGACAGTTCCGTCCCCTCCATAACAGATAATAAAATCAGGATTTTTGTCAACAATAATGAAACCTTGTTCATCCAAGACATCTTTAATCTTTGAGTTTTCACGACGGAAAACTAGCAGAACCTTTTCCATTCTTTTTGATGTCTTGGATAATTCGCTAACCATGAATCACCAGACCACCCAAATTATAATACAACAATTCGATTTTAAAATCTGTGAAACTTCTGTAAAAATGTTTACGGAATATTAAGGTTTGAAGAGTTCTGGTAATCTCCGACGTAAAATTAAGGCAATAGGAATCCCTATTACTCCACCAACTGCAATTTGAGCTATATTTGGAATAACTTCTGCAATTGCTCCAGCTATTCCAAATAAATATAACTCCACTATGAAATATCCAGTAACCATTTCAACTCCAGCGAAAATCACTGCTAAAACATCACGAACTAATTTTTTATTATTTGTAATTAATCCAGCAATTAACCCTTCTAAACCTTTAATCACTAAAGTAGGCAAAACAAACAATGGATAACCAATAAAATCTGCAAGAGCTGAACCTAAACCTCCTGCAACACCACCAACAAAAGGTCCAAAAGTCAAAGCTGATACAAAGATCATTACATCTCCAACATTAAAATAACCACCCATCATATTTGGAATCCTAACAATTATAGTTCCAACCATCACAAGTGCTGACATAATAGCCATTAATGAAATCTGAAGAGCAGCTTTTTGTTTCTTAACCAACTTATTCACTTAAAAAAATAATCCCGTTAAATGATTATAAACTTTAAGAAAATAACAATATTTCTTTAATAATTAAGATTTCTAGAAACCTAAATTGATCTATCCCATTTTTTAATAAAAGTTTGTGAAATGTCTCTTAATCTTTTTCGGGAACTCTTAACATGTAATCTAACGAAAGATAATACTTTGTCTTTTTGTTCGACTTTATCAAAAAAAGAATCAAATGTTTTGATAGCACTTTGAGCTATTACCCTTTTGCATTCTTCGGTTAGATGAGGACCAATAGAAAGATCCTGTAATTTCAATAGCTCATCGGTAATTCTAGATATCAAATAGGGTTTTGCTTCAGCGATTATACTTGAATTACCAACAACATTTGCAACTGTAACCATATAATCGTCATCTAAAAAACTGTAATATTTTTCAAAAATAGCATCAAATTTATTATCAATATCAACTTTGGTAAGATTAGCAATGATGGCAAATGCATTCCATTTTAGAATTCTAAATTTACTATCAAGAAGACCAATAATAGAATCCATATAGGGGTAAATTTGTTCAGGATATTCTTCGCTAAAATCCATTAAAACTTTTGCACAACCATACCTTACAGAAGCTTTAGAAGAACAAACTCCTTTGAGTAACAAAGGAACCAAAGTAAAATCTTGCTTTACCTTATTTAGCAAATCCTGTTTAGTCAAGGATTTATCTACTAGAGACTGAGCCAAATGATCAAAAGATTTGTCCTCTACCAAAATCCTTTACATCCACCATGTAACAATGCTGAATAATTGTTGTAAATGTAAATATAATAATTTTTGACCAACGGGTCAACCCAAGACCGGGGGTTCCTGTCCTGGAGCCGGGGATAGGAAATGCATGTACATGCCAAAGGAGACAGCTCCCTCAAAACCCACTTTTTTTAAATTGAGAATTTAACTAACCAAGATTAGGATTGGGAATAAACTTAGGATTGAGCCCTTGTGAAAAAGCATATATTTTGAATTATAAAAAGTCTTATGTGAGGAATGATTTTGTTTGAAAAAATTTTGGTTCCTTTGGATGGTTCTGAATATTCGCTTAATGCTTTAGAAAGAGCTATTCAGATAGCTAAGAAGTTTGATGGAAAACTTATGTTGATTCATATGTATTCCATCCCTTTGTTTAAACTAACTCCTTCGCAGCTTGAGGCATATGTTCTGGAGATTCGTAAATCAGGTGAAAAAATTTTAGCAGAAGGCAGTAAGAGAGCCTATGCTGAAGGTGTTCCTTTTGAAACTCAGTTAAAAGAGGGGCATATTGTTGAGGAGATTGTCAAAGTAGCCAGAGAGGGTTATTTCGATTTAATTGTTATGGGTGCAAGGGGACAAAGTAAACTGAAAGAACTTTTCCTTGGAAGTGTAAGCCACGGAGTGACATTGCATGCCCCATGCCCAGTTTTAATAGTAAAATAGGCCAAATGAAGGACCACGATTGAATCGAAGATGGATTCATATTCGTCACTGGTGAATATAGTGACGATGGAAAGTTCTTCAAAAAACCAAAATAGTATATGGATTCATGTCCTGGAGCTGGGGATGGGAATTGAACCCATATAGAACAGCTCTGCAGGCTGCCGCCTGAACCATTCAGCCACCCCAGCAAAATAAACCTCATCGAATAAAAACTAATAACTTTATCGATGTTTGCCAAACAAGTGTGACTGAATGTCAACTTTTTCGAGACACAAAATTGTCAATTATTTTTTGAGGTATTTTTCAGGGTCCTCTTCGAATTCAAATTTGCATCCAGGAGCACAGAAATAATAGGTTTTTCCGTTGTAAACTGTCTTAAATTTTGCAGTCTTTTCATCTACTGTCATTTTACAAACAGGATCAATTGCCATTTAAAATTCACCTCCATTCTAGTTCTCTAATTTCGGTTTGAATCGTCGTAATAATGAAGCATTAGAGACTACAGAAACAGAACTAGTAGCCATTGCCGCTGCTGCAAATATAGGATTCAATAACAAACCAAAAAACGGGAAAAGAATACCAGCAGCAACTGGAATAAGCGCTGTATTATATGCAAAAGCCCAAAACAATCCTTGCTTAATTTTATTCATCGTAGCTCTACTAAGCTGGATACTAATTACTACATCTCGAGGATCATTCTTAACCAGGACAATGTCACCAGTTTCTATAGCTACATCGGTTCCACTTCCAAGAGCTATACCAATATCTGCTTGCGCCAAAGCAGGAGCATCATTAATACCATCACCAACCATAGCTACAATTTTATTTTCATTTTGCAATCTCAATATCTCATTAGCTTTATCTCCCGGGAGAACCTCTGCAAGAACACGATTTACACCTACTTGTCGAGAAATAGCTTCCGCTGTTCTTTTATTATCACCAGTAAGCATAACAACTTCAAGACCCATCTTTTGAAGAGTTTTAACAGCGTCTGTCGAATACTCCATCAAAGTGTCAGCAACACCAATCAAACCAACAATTTCTCCACCAATAGCAATTAGCATAGCTGTTTTTCCATCCTCTTCTAACTTGGTCATTTTTTCGTCAATCTGACTAGTATCCACATTATTTTGCTGCATCAACTTTCTATTACCTAGCAAAATTCTCAAATCATTATATTTTACATCTACACCTTGTCCAGGAACGGAATTGAAAAAATCTGGATCACTAATTTCAAGATGCAATTGCTTTGCTCGCTTTACAATAGCTTCACCGAGAGGATGTTCTGAATTTTTCTCTGCAATTGCAGCAAACTTCAATAGCTCTTTTTCATTTAATTTGGTCTTTTTCTTTGAAGTTGGATTTAAAGAATCTAAAAGAAGTATATCAGTGACCTCTGGTTCTCCTTTAGTTAACGTTCCAGTTTTATCGAACACTACCACTTGAAGTTTATGAGCTGTCTCTAATGCTTCGCCGCTTTTTATTAAAATTCCATTTTCAGCACCTTTTCCAACACCCACCATAATTGCAGTTGGAGTAGCCAAACCCATCGCACAAGGACA
>JARRMB010000081.1:0-8392 GCA_037386325.1 Candidatus Bathyarchaeota archaeon | reverse complement strand
AGACAAGATTTACGAAAGAAAAAAATTCTAGACTTATCTGAGGTTCAGTTGTTAGATCAGGGTTTAATATCTGTTGTAATACAGACTATGGTTGATTCAGAAAAGTCCGGTGTTGCTTTCTCAATAGATCCTAATACTGGAAATCGTAATGTTGGTGTTATCCAAGGAGTTTACGGTTTAGGTGAAATGATTGTTCAAGGAAAAGAAAGTGCATCTTGGACAGGTTTCATTAAGGAACCATCCGTCAAAATTCTTGGAATAATCCCACCTAAAGATCCTCAAAAAGAAATGATGGTTTATGATAAAAATACAAAGTCAAACGTTGATATACCTGTTGGAGTTCGTGATCCCAGAGTTCTAACATTCGATGAAGCAACTCAAGTTGCGAAACATGTTACGACTATTGCAAATACATACAATAAACCAATGGATGTAGAGTATGCAATAGAAAAAGGTAAAGTTTTCATAACACAAGCAAGACCTGAAACCGTTCATGCAACCAGAACCGTTCTAACTTTATTCAAACTTAAGCAGAACCCAAAAGTTAAACCCATTTATAATGGAATACCAGTTGGAACAAAGATTGCTTCAGGAATTGTTGTTAAAGCTCATACTCCAGATGAGGCGTTAAAAGAGGTTGTAGAATTCAACAAAAAAGGTATAAAACCGATGAATTTAGATGATGGAGAAAAAATAACTCTTGATTGCTCAGGTGGTCAAGCGAGAATATTTTCAGGTGAATTACCTTTTGAAGTTCAAGAAATTGAATTAAAGAAAATTCCTGAAACTATCACAAAGATACTAGTAAACATTGGTAGTCCTGATGAAGCTTTGCATGTTAGTCAACTTCCATCTCAGGGTAGTTCTCTTGTTCGAATAGAATTCGTTGTTTCTAGTGCAGAATTGCATCCTGTTTTTGCTCTCAAGGCCGATCAACTTGGTTATGAAAGATGGGCTGATGATATTAAGCAAAAGTATCCGTTGATTAAATCTTTGACTGCTGAATATATTGAGCGATTGAAGACGGGAGTAGCAATAATTGCTGGAGCTTTTAAACCAAGGAAAATTATTGTGCGTTTTTCTGATTTTAAAACAAATGAATACGCTTCTCTTCCCGGAGCCGTTTATTTTGACTTAGTTTGTGGGTGTGGGAAGAGTATTTCTTTTAGTCCTCAGACTAGCTGTCCAATATGTGGTTCGAAACTAATCGAATGTAACAAGGTTGAATTAGAGTTTCAAGAAAACAATCCTATGATTGGTTTTAGAGGTGCTTCAAGATATATTGATCCATATTTTAGTGAAGCGTATTCACTTGAACTCGAAGCAATTACTGAAGTTCATAAGTTAGGTTTAACAAATGCAGTTCCCATGATTCCATTCGTACGAACAACTATTGAAGCAGAGAAAGTAACTAAATTAATTAAAAATGCATTTAATAAAAAGAAATTAGATATTCCAAAAATAATATTCATGGCTGAAGTTCCAAGCATCTGTATTATTCCAAAAATTTTTTCAAAATATTGTAATGGTTTTAGCATAGGAAGCAATGATCTAACCCAACTTACACTTGGCATAGATCGTGACAGTGAAAAAATTGCATGGGAATTCGATGAATCTAATCCTGCTGTTACAAAATCTATAGAAATGCTCTGTGAAGGAGCACATTCTATGACTCCAGAAAGGACAGTGGGAATTTGTGGTCAAGCACCAAGTGATTTGGGGAAAGATTTCCTAAAGTTCTTAACAATGCATTTAGATTCAATTGGAGTAAATCCGGACAAAGTTGTTGAGACTTTGCTGTCTGTAAAAGAAATAGAAACAGAATTAATTGATATTATTAAGAAAAACAATAAAGACATAAACAAAATTAGTAAAGAATTAGGAATAACAGAAGCAAATTCAAAGTATTTAATTAAGAAATTCGGATCAGTTCTTTAATGAATATCAATTCTTTTTGATTATTCATAAATTCGATAATAAACTTTGAGTAGTCAAAGGACTGAATACCTTGGATCGTAGATGAACGAAATGCTCTTTGATTTTGAAGAAGAAAAATTAAGAGAAGAAATAAAAAATCGTAATCCAAAGATCGTTTTATTACAGCTACCCGAAGGATTAAAACCTGAAGCCCCTCGTTTAGCTAAGATTATTAGTGATGCTGGAGCTCTAACGATTGTTTCGGCAGATCCATGTTATGGTGCTTGTGATTTAGCCGATTCTGAAGCAAGAATTTTGGGTGCTGATCTAATAATCCATTATGGACATACACCTATGGTTAATTCTGAAATGTCTACTATTTATTTTGAAGTTCAAACAGATATTGCTGTTAAAGAAACAGTCATGAAAGCATTACCTCTCCTTGAAGCCTGGAAAAACATTGGTTTAACTACAACAGTTCAGCATATCAAAAAATTGGAAGATATTAAAAATATACTTGAAAATTCGGGAAAGAATGTTTTTGTTGGTGATTCTGGATATTTAAATTATCCTGGGCAAGTTCTTGGATGCGATTTCAGAAATGCTCAAGTGATATTAGAAAATGTTGAGGCATATCTTTTTGTTGGTGGTGGTAAATTTCATGCTCTAGGTTTAGCTTTAGCAACAGGAAAACCAACAATTATTGCTGATCCTTATGAAAAAATAACATATTCAATAGAAGATCAAACAAGACGAATGATTATGCAACGTTGGGCTAACATTTCAGATGCGAAACAAGCAAAGAACTTTGGAATTTTGATAAGTCTAAAAACAGGACAAATGAAAATAGAAAAAGCATTGAGTATAAAATCAAAACTTGAAAAATATCAATTACGAACCACTTTATTCTCTATCAGAGAGGTAACGCCTAATGCTCTTATGCAGTTTTCAGGAATAGAAGCGTTTGTTAATACTGCTTGTCCTCGTCTATCTTTAGATGATGGAATATATTTTGATAAACCTATTTTGTCCATTAACGAAACACTTGTAATGTTGGGAGAAATGAAATGGGAAGACCTACTCAAAAACGGTTGGTTCGAAAACGTGATTTAGAACGAGTTCTCTCAGAAATTGAGCCACATTTGTTTCCTAAAACTCATCTTGAACAATATACTACTCCTTCAAAAGTTGTGGCAGATGTTCTATATCTCGCAGCTTACATTAATGATGATGTTATCGAGAAAAGTATAATTGACTTAGGTTGCGGGACAGGTAGACTTTCTATAGGTGCAGCCTTATTAGGTGCAAAAGACGTTTATGGTATTGATTTAGATCGAGATGCTGTTAAGGCAGCATTGAGAAATTCCCAAAAATTGGGAGTAAAAACAAAAACAAATTGGATTATAGGTGATATTGATGCTATTCGTGGAAGGTTTGACACAACCTTACAGAATCCTCCCTTTGGGGTACAACGAAGAATGGCGGATAGACGATTCATTTCTAAATCTTTAGACATTAGTAACATGATTTATTCTTTTCATAAAAGTGGAGAAAGTAATCGAAAGTTTATCAAAAGGTTTATTGAGGAGCACGGAGGAAAAGTATCTACCATATTTCCCCTCGAAATGGAAATACCTAGGATGTTTAACTTTCACACAAAGAAAAAACAAAGTATTCAAGTTGATTTATATCAAATAGAAGGAAAAATTCATGAAAGAATTTGAAAGGAAGAGTGGACTCTTTGTGGTTCCAGGAACTCAATTAGGAGTGATTGAAGAGTTTACCCCAGGACCTGGAACTTACGTCGAAGATGGAACTATTCACTCACAGGTGACTGGATGTACTCTTTTAGATATGCTAAATCGGCAAGTTTCAGTGTATCCTCTTGTTCCTACTGCAAATATTCCGAAAGTCGGTGATATAGTAACCGGTTTAGTTTTGGAAGTTAGAAGTAAAAATGCAATTCTGCGGATATTCAAAATTGGAGAAACAATGCTTTCCGGTTTCTTTACTGGATTATTACATATATCTGGTGTAAGTCATGGTTATGTTGATAATATGTTTAATGTTTGCAAAGTTGGAGATATTATGACTGCAAAAGTAATTAGTACTAAAAATCGGTCATTTTTCTTATCAACTGCTGACAAAGATTTAGGGGTAATTCAAGCCCTTTGTTCAATATGTGGAAGTTTGTTGGAACCAAAGAATCGTGGAATGGGTTGTCCCAACTGTGGAAATTTTGAAGGCAGAAAGTTGTCTCCCAATTATGGAAAAGAAGCATCTAACGAGGAAAAATAAAATGAAAGTTAATATTATTAAAAAAACTGAAAACGAATTAAAAGTTGAAGTTGAAGGGGCTGGGCATTCCCTTCTTAATATGTTGCAAAAAACACTATTAGAAGACGATAGAATAGAGATGGCTGGATATCATGTACCTCATCCTCTTATTGACAATGGGGTATTATATGTTCATACACGAGGCGAACAAAAATCAAGTGACGCCATAGACGAGGCAACGAAAAAAATTTTAGATTTAAGTAAAGATTTCCAAAAATCATTTAAAAAAGCTGTAAAAGATTGGAAAAAAAGCTAATTAGTTGCTGTTGAGAGTTTATAGTTGGCTTTTAGTCTTGGCCTCGAGTAGAAGAAGGCTAAACGCTTCAATATTATCTTCATTTTTTTCTAATATTTCAATCCCTTCTTCCATATTCATTTGTTCTTTTATCCATGCATAAACAATTAGGGCTTCAGCGGCATCAGCTTGTTTATGGCGATTAATTCTTGATGGTATTTTGGATAACACTAGAGAATATAGAAAATTCACATAGGCATCTCCTAGTTTGGCGAGTTTCTGATCAAGTAGAACTTCGGTTAATGTTTTATATTTTGGTATAAAACTAAACATGTTTCTTCCCTTGAAGTATTTCTTTTAGATTTACCTAATTATGGGCTTAATAAAATTTAAAGGCAAATTAGTTGATTAAGCCTTGATTTGTTTTGTTAATTAAACATTTTCGTTCCATAAAATCTGAGATTCGCACAATAGGTATTGATGATGGTTGTTTTATTCCAAAAACCAAAGGGACAGTAGATATTGTTGGAGTAGTTTATAGAGGTGCTAACTGGTTTGAAGGTTTTATCCATTCAAAGGTAACTATTGATGGATTAGATGCTATTGAAAAAATCATTTCTATGATTAAGAATTCTCCATTTTATAGAGAGCTTCGCGTTATTTTTTTAGACGGAATTACTTTTGGAGGGTTCAATGTTGTGGACATCAACAAACTGTATTATTTAATAGATTTACCTGTCATTTCAATAACTCGAGAAGAACCTGATTTGAAAAGTATAGAGGTTGCCCTTCATAATCTTCCAGATTTTGAGGTAAGATGGCAGTCTATTATGAATTCTGGAAAATTAATTGAAGTTAAAATTCCAAACAATGAAAATTCCATTTACATTCAAACGGCCGGAATTTTGGAAGAGGATGCTAAAAATATTATTAAAAAAATGTCTACAAAAAGTAATGTTCCTGAACCATTAAGAGTTGCACATATAATTGCTTCCGGATTAACTCTTCAATAGAAAAGATTTAAAAGAGGAAATTGGTAGGGTGAATGCGCAGTAGTTGAGGTTAAAGAGATGGAATTTTGTCCAAACTGTGGAACTCGACTTGTATCAAGTCGTGATAAGAAGACAAAAAAACCTGTTTTTATTCTTGTCTGCCCGAAATGTGGCTTTAAGAAACAAACTGGTGAAAAGCCTTCTCTGACTCCGAAAGCAATAGAAAGAGCTCCTCAAGAATCAATAGCGATTATTGGAAAAGAAGAACAAAAACTTCGTACTCTACCAACAGTTAGGATCGAATGTCCGAAATGTGGAAATCATACCGCTTATGTTTGGCAAGTTCAAACTAGGGGTACTGACGAGTCTTCAACACAGTTTTTCAGATGTACTAAATGTAATTACACTTTTCGTGAATACAGTTAACCAGTAGTTTCTTTTTTGGTTTTTTCTTTTTCAGTCTTTATAAAATCAAACAGCTTAAATTATAGGTAGTTTAAACATAAATGCAAACGGAGATTTGATAATGTTTAAGGCTAAAATGGCTGATGCAAAAATGTTAAAGGACATGATGGGTGCAATTTCGATATTAGTGGACGAAGCTACTTTTGATCTCTCAGCAGAGGGAATTAAACTTCGTGCAATGGATCCCTCTCGTGTTGCTATGGTTGATTTTGAATGGCCTAAAACAGTTTTTGATGAATATTCATGCACTGAAACTGCAAAAATGTGCATTAATATAAGTGAATTATTAAAATTGTTACGAAGAACAGGAAAAGACGAATCCGTTGAACTATCTTTAGATGAGAAGACTGGAAAACTGAAAATTTCAATTAAAGGAAGGTAACCTTCAATATGCCTACTTTGGAGGCAATGGATGAAGAAGTTCCTACTCCAAAAGTTAACTTTAACGTAAAAGCTAAAACTACTACTCAAGGATTACGTGAAGCCATTGAAGATGCTTCCTTAGTTAGTGATCATGTTAAAATTTCAGCAGATTCAAACAAGCTGGTCATGAATGCCTCAGGAGATATTATGGGGGCTACTATTGAATTCAAGGCCGGAGACGATGTTTTACTAGAAATATCTGCTAAAGAAGATTCCAAAGCAACTTTCAGTTTAAGTTATCTCTCTGAGATATTAAAAGCGTCTTTGTCGACCTCAGAAATAGTTGTTATTGAATTTTCAACAGATATGCCAATTAAGTTAGATTTCAAGCAAGAAAAAGATGGAAAATTAAAATTCTATTTAGCTCCTAGAATAGAAGTGGAATAATAGAAAATTAGTGGAGGTTAGGCAGGTATTCACTGCTTATGACCGCGCAAAATATCCTTTTATGAAAGAAGCAGCTGAACACGTTAGAGAGTTAGGTCTAGATATAACTGAATTAGAAAGTGATTTTTTTATTCCTTTTTTGGGTCGGGCTGAACGACGCATTAGTAGTGCTCTAGAAGATGTCATTTCGTATTCGAAAACTGTGCCAAAAGATGAACCAAGGGATTATGAACTTGAAATTTTTTCTTTTCCAATAGCAATTATGTTAGTTGCTGCTTCAGAAGATGCTCTTATTAAAAGTAGATATGCTTTAGCTGAAGCAAAAAGAGCTTCTTCTCTATTAGAGAATGAAGAAAGAGAGAAATTACTATTAGTGGCAAATAATTTTAATTGGCAAGCGCGATTAGTCACTGATATTAATTTACAGCCTTATTCTTTTGCAGTCCGTTTTCCTGTTTTCTTAAAGAATGCAACTGGTTTTCACGATGAGAATTGGAAACTTGTAAACCATTTAATGATCAACGGTGAAGTTTATTTAACAGAACGAGAAATCAGTCGTCTCCTAGAGGAAGAAGTCAGAAAATATATTGAAAGTAAAGTCGAGATAAAAATAAAATCTTTACCACCGCTTATAATGTCTCGAGTAAATAAATTAAAGCAATTAGCTGCAGAAAAAAGAGAACAAATTCAACTTGAACAGATGCCTGATCGTGTAGTTATGGAAGCCTTTCCTCCTTGCATTAATAGTGTTTATGATAGGGTTTCCGCAGGTCGTCCTGCTTCACATTTAGGCCGATTTGCTTTAACTTCATTTCTTTTGAGTATTGGGATGAGTGGAGATGATGTTTTCAGGTTCTTTCGTTCAGTTTCAGATTTTAATGAACGGATGACACGTTATCAGGTTGAACACATCGCTGGAACCAGAGGTTCTGGAACAAAATACACTCCTCCAAACTGCTCCACACTTCGAACTCATGGAATTTGTATCTCACCCATATCAGAATGTAAAGGAGCTGTTAATCCACTAGTCTGTTATAAAAGATTAATCAAAAATTTTCCAGAAAAGAAAAAAATAGAGTAAATTAAGATTCTTTATTTTTAAATTTTACACTGTAATTTGAAATGGTTTAACTTTTAATATTAGTCGTCTTGGTATTCATCTTTGACAAGTTCATCAGAGATTGAGTCGTCATGTCCTTTTCTTTCTAGTCCCAATTTCTTTTTCTTTCTTATTTTTTCTCGTCCTAACATGAAACTATATTCAGATTCTGTTATTTCGTCGTTTTCTAACATTTCTTCTAGCTGTTCTTCATTATAAATGTCCATCGTTTCTGATTCTTCTTTTTTATCTTGGACATTTTCCTCTTCTTCTTCGTCGAACATCCTTCTTCAACTAGTAATTACTTTGATCATTAATATAAAAGCATCTAGTATTCATTAGAGCTTATTTTTTTAATTAAAAACAAAAAATTCCTTAAAAATTATAGTCTAGAAATCAATTATCTTATGTCTATTGGCATTAATCCCGTTTAAATATTCTTTTCAATCTATACTAATTGGAATAGAAACATGTCCTCTGCATCACAGAATTTTATACACGAACAATTTGCTAATTATTATAAAGAAAATTCTTCTT
>JARRMB010000080.1:0-6074 GCA_037386325.1 Candidatus Bathyarchaeota archaeon | reverse complement strand
GAGGCAGGAACATACATCAGAAAACTATGCTACGACATCGGAGAAGCATTAGGTTGCGGTGCCCACATGCAAGAACTTCGAAGAACCAGAGTTGGACCATTCATCGAAGACAATAGCCTAGTAACTTTACACGACATAACTTACTTGTTTAGCAAATGGCAAGAATCCAAAGATGAAAAACTGATTAGAAAATTTATTTATCCAATGGAAAAAGCATTAGAATTGCTACCCAAAATATATGTGAGAGATACAGCAGTTGATGCATTATGTCATGGAGCACACTTAACTGCTCCTGGAGTGGTTTCTCTAGAATCTGGAATTAAAATAAATGATCGAATAGCAGTGTTAACCCAGAAAGGAGAGGCAATAACATTGTCAAAGGCTTTTGTTTCTAGCGAAAAAATACTCAAAATGGACCACGGATTTGTTGCAAGAACTGAAAGAGTACTCATGCCTCGTGGAATTTATCCTAAAATGTGGCATACAAAAGAATGACAAAAATTTGTTTCGAAAAGACTAAAAACAGGTTGAATGCTATTTTACTGAATGTGCCGAGGTGTCCTAGAGCATCTTGCGGGAAATCTGGTAGGGAGCAGATTCCAATAAAGGAAGCTAACGCCTGGAATCTCTGACTACGGTAAGCCTGTGATCCATTGGGTCGCGAGGGTTCAAATCCCTCCCTCGGCGCCAAAACAAAACTTGCTATGTTCCTATTAGAATTTTGCAGAATTTTCAGATTTTAGGTAAAGTTTTCTGAGAATAAACCTCCCAGCAAGGATCCAGATTTATTTTTTACATCTTAGGGATACTAATTTTAGGATAATCTTTTGTATTAGATTGAATTTATGGAAGACTCTATCGGAGATCACTTGCGATGAATATCGGAATAGTTGGCTGTGGATACATTTCTGGAATACATGTGATGGCATGGAGAGATCTTGGATTACCAGTAGTGGCTGCTTGTGATCTAAACGAAGAAGTGGCGATCCAATTTACCAAAGAATGGAATATTCCATCATATTATACAAATTTCTCTGATATGCTTAAAAATGAAGATCTTTTCGCTATTTCAGTTTGTGTTCCACCCAAATTTCATGCAAAAGTAGCCACTGAAGGGTTAGAATCAGGTTGTAATATTGTTGTAGAAAAACCCTTCACAATAAAAACTGATGAAGCAAAAAAACTGTTAGATCTTCTTCAAAAATCATCAGGAAAAATGACAATAATCCATAGTCAATTATTTGAACACTCAATATTTCAAGCAATGAAAAAAGTAAAAGCTGGAGAAATAGGGCAAGTCATAGGTATGGATGTTACAACTTTACACAGCCCTGATGAAATAATGGCGGCAGATAAGAACCATTGGTGTCATAAACTGCCAGGAGGCAGATTCGGAGAAAACTTACCTCATCCGGTTTATCTTCTTCAAGCTTTCCTTGGAAAACTCGAAATTAAATCTATACTAACTGATAAGCTTGGTCCTCATGAATGGATGCCCAATGACGAATTACGAGTAATTTTAGATGCCGAAAAAAACCGATTTGGAACTATTCACATCAGCTTTAATGCACCTGGCCACGACTTAACAGTTGTCCAAGCAAGCATCTACGGTACAGGAGGAATAATCCACGCAGACATTTACCCTGTTAGTACACTTTTTGTTTCAAAACCGGGACGTGGAATACTCCACTTTGGAAATGTTTCTCAACAATTTAAAATATGGGGGGCCTATTTGAAGAATATAATTACTAAAAGAAAAGGACCAAGATACTATAGCATTTCACATGCTCGAATCATCAAATCTTTTGTTGAAAGTATTTCGGGAAAGGGAAAGCCTCTTGTTACACCAGAGATGGGATACGAAAATGTCCAAATCGTCGAAAAAATATGCCAACAAATAGACTCAAACGCAAAAAGCTAAAGTTTTCGCTTTCGAAGAACATGTTTATTTTTTCTGCAAATACATTACTTTTTCATTAAGTTTTTCTTCAGGAGTAAAATTAGAAAGTCCCCAACCTCTTTGAAGCAAATAAAGAATTACAAGGTCTTTCTCGTTTTCTGGTTTACTCAATGTGACATAATGCTTTCCTGGAGCTTTCTTTCCAGTCGCTTCCTCATAAGATTTGATTATAAAATTTTCCTTTATTACAACGGGAATTTCTTGAATACTAGAAACAACATTTCTTCTAAGTTCATTTTTTTCATTCACTTGAGTCAAAGAAATTACATCATAAACCATATTTTCAATTTTACTTTTTTGAAAGACCATGCTTTTTCCCTCTAGTTGAGAGAAAAGAACACCGCTAGGACACTTTAACGACTTTATTGTGATCTTTTCGCGCTCAACATCTTTACAAAGTTTAAATAGCCATTCTCCAGTCAAAAAATCCTTTACAACATAAAAACTAACTTCTCCGCTTCGCAATTCACGTAAATTCATATCATACCAAGAATCATTTGTGCGACTTTCAATTCGTTTAACTTTTATATGATTTAAAAATTGCAAAATCTCCACTCAAGAATATTTCATCTAAATCCAGTTTAAGAAAATTGTGGAATAATAACTAAAAATATAGGTTAAAAAAAGAAAAGAGGGGTGTTGAACCCGTTTTAGGTCGGGTATCTTAACCTGCTATTTTTCGTTGGATGATGTATACTGCTAATATTGCGGCGATTGCGGCAATCAGAGCTAACACAACAGCAACAATTACCATAGTGTTAAGGCCTCCGATTTGACTTGTTAGATCATCTGTTGCAGAAGTAAGATCAGCGGAAGATGCAGAAGTGTTTCCAAGAGCATTTAAACTATTTTCAAGTGCAGCAACATCTGCGGTCAATGAATCGATTGATGCTTGAACTGCGGCTACGTCTGCATCAGTTGCAGCATTGTTAACAGCGGTACTAAGTGTGTTCAATTGATTTTCAAGTGCAGTGAGATCTGAACTTAAGCCAGACACAGCAGTATTCACAGCTGCTACATCAGCATCAGTTGCTGCAGTAGCAGATAGAGAATCTACTTGAGTCTGTAAGTCAGCGACTAGTTCAGCAATTGAAACTATGGATGATTGTAGAGCACTAACAGAAGATTGTACGGAACTAACTGATGAACCTAATCCATTTGTATCTGCTTCTATTCCATCGACTCTATTACTAAGATCTTCTATTGCTGCCATTAGACTATCTAATGTAACTTCTGAGGCGGTTACAGTGAAGTTTGTTGTTACATCTTCTGCTGGACCCATGTTGCCAGCGTCATCTGTCAAGCTCATTGCTTCAAGGGTTATTGTCCAAGCCCCAACTTGTGCCTGTGCATCAGAGAGCCATATTGTAATTGCGTATCTGCCATCCATGGTGTGTGCTGGTTCATAAGAACTCATTGTATAAGTATCAGGTGCTGTCAACCAAAGTGTTGGAGTTGCAGTAGTTACTGGTGTTCCATCAGCATACATTGCATCAAAGAATACTGAAAGGTATTCTCCAGGGGCATATGTATCTGAATCTGTCACAATAGCATCTACTACTATTTCAACAGTTGTTAGATTAAAGTAATCAGTATATAGAAGTACTTCTGGTCCCATGTTTGGATCAGTGACACCGTCATAGACTTCCATATCCATTACTTCAAAGAAGTATTGACCTAGGGTTGCATTGTATGGACTGTTCCACATAATTGTCCAATCATTTGTCGTTGAATTGAAGTCTTCTGGCATAAGTGTAACGTTAGCAACGTTCAAATTAGGTGATGTTTCATAATAGACTCTAACAAGAATCTCACCAAGGTCTGCATCTGTAAAGAAGGATTCGTCTGGATAAGTGATGTTGATTTTAGCCATTGCGTCACCTGTTCGAGTGTAGTTTTCTGCTGGTTGCTGAGTAATTGCAACCATTAAATCAGCTTGTTCAATAGTAAATGAACCTGATGGTGTGGCCGCGGTAGGTCCCATATTATCGTTTGTGTCTGCGATTGTATCTACATCCAAATGGAATTTGTAATTTGTTCCTATTGTTGCATTTCTAGGTATTTTCCAACTTACTGCCCAATTATCTGTTGCGGCATCATAATCATCGTCTGTTAAAGTTATCGAATCCACCATTGTAGTATTGTAATAAACTCTTACTTCTATCGAACTTAATTGTGAAGCATTTAAGTAAGTACTATCAGGGTACATAATTGTGAAATTAGCGTCTACAGTTTCTGTACGTTGGTAATTAGCCATTGGATCATCAACAAAAGTTACAGCTAAATTAGCTGAACCGACGGTAAAGGTCTGAGTAGAATCAACAGCTTTATTGTCACCAGTTGCATTGACAGCCATAATTGTGTAAGTTCCTAAAGCTGCATTCCATGGAATTACCCAACTGCCAGTAATGCTTGTACCGGTTGTAGTGTTTACGTCAACCCATTCTGCGACAACCATATCAGATGGATCAGTTATGGTTATTGTCACATTTTGGTTATTAGCCCAACCGTCTGTTTGAACATTAACAGTCTCAAAACGTGCATAACTTGTAGCATCCACTATTCCTATATCAAAGGTAGTAGAAGCCCAATCAGTTATAACACCTGGAAGAGTTCTGTCAGCTGTTACAGTATAAGTTCCTGTAAGTACTGTGTTAGCACCTGTTGAAAAGTCATCTGGAAATAGTTCTGTAGTATTACTTCCAGATCCTGTTCCATCAGTAGTGAAGCTAACTTCACCAGTGTACGCTGTACCATCTGGACCAGTTACTTCGATATCAAAACTGTTTACTGTATTAGCTAATGTTCCTCCAGTTACTTCAACTGTTAGACCCACTGAATCTCCTTCAGCTGCATATGCAGGGTCAATTTCTAATGTTCGCGATGTAATTACATTAAAGGTTGTTGTTTGAACATTTGTGGTTTGAGTATCTCTCAATCCCACTGTGTGGCCTAGACCTGCATCACTTCCAAGAGTGGCAGGTACATCGAATGTATCGTCAACTGCATAAGAGTTAGCAGGAGCATTTCCTGTTTCTACAACAACTCCATCAAACTCTATTGCATAAGCGCCACCCAGTGTATCAATTGTACCAATAACAGTTACGGTTGTCCCAACATTTCCTGATGTTGGATTTATCGATGTTAAAGTGGTTGCACCTACTGGTAGTGCTGGTAAAATTGCAATTAGCATTGAAGTCATTATTATCGCTACTAAAATTTTGGATACTGTTTTGTTTCGCATTTTTATTTCCTCTATATTTAACGTATCTTCAGTCATACGATACTTAATATATACTTTATGTCCACATAATAACAAGAAAAAACTATTTTGTGCACAAAAGTTTAGAAGATAAGAAGCTATGTGCACAATTCAAATTCTACAATAACTAATCCTTTGATATACTCACTTTTAATTATATTACAGTTCAAACCTTCAATTGCCCCTTCAACAAATTGCATTAATAACTCTGTTCCTTCTTTAGACAAAGAAGTTGAAGTGCATCTCAACTTGAAGTTATCATCAACTTTGTTAATATTTACCTCATTTAAGTCCCATCGAGCAGCTCGGAGAAGGTCAGCTAAAGCACTAACCGAGTCAGAAAATTTTTCTGAAATATATTTTCCATACCATTTTCCACTTTCAAACCATGATTTTAAAAGTGCTTCCTTATCAGATTCATAAACTTTGTTAGTCATAAAATCAAAAACAGTTAACGGTGTAAAGATTGCACCAGAAGCTTTCTGGGATTGAAGAATTTCAAAATAACGAACCATGCCTTTAAGATTTTGGCCTAATTCAAAAACTTTTACAGCCTGCTGAAGCGCTTCTTCGATGTAACCATTGAGAGTTACTCCTTCTTTACTTGAAGCGTCCATCAATCCACTTAAAAGACGCTCGGGAACTGGAATTAACCTTTTACCTTTACTTCGACTTTCTGACATCAATTCCCACCTTTATAACCTTTCATTCTAATTGTTCCTCTAGTAACTTCTTTTTCAATTTTTGAAAAACCAAACGTTAATAATGCACTTTCAAGAAATGAAGCAAACAAATAAGTGTAAGATTCAGAAAATTTCGGGCTAATTATTCGAATCGACACTTCATCTTTCA
>JARRMB010000079.1:0-10347 GCA_037386325.1 Candidatus Bathyarchaeota archaeon | reverse complement strand
TTAAGCATTTATTTACGAGTTGCCAAAGTGTGTCTGGTGTAACGTTTGCAGTTTAAGGGACGCGACATAGTATCAATTAAAGATTTTAACAGAGAAGAAATTGACTATATCCTAAAAACCGCAGCATCAATGGAGCAAACCGCAAAAAAAGGTTCAGACATGCTCCATGGCAAAATATTAGCTACACTATTTTTTGAACCCAGCACAAGAACTCGATTAAGTTTTGAAGCTGCTATGAACAAACTCGGAGGAACGGCAATCGGATTCGCAGAACCTAAAGTGGCGGCAATAAAAAAAGGAGAAAATTTGGCAGATACAATAAGAGTTGTCGAAAAATACGCTGACGTTCTAGTACTGCGACATCCACTTGAAGGAGCAGCTAGATTAGCAGCAGAATTTGCAGATGTCCCAGTAATAAATGCTGGATCAGGAGCAGAAGAACATCCCACTCAAGCCTTACTGGATTTATATACTATCCTTAAAGAAAAAGGAACAATTGACGGATTAAACATAACTTTGATGGGAGACTTAAGATATGGAAGAACAGTACACTCGTTAGCCTATGCACTATCGCTCTATAAAGTAAAACTATTCTTAATATCACCAGACCTTCTTAGAATGCGTCGAGAAGTAACTGAATCAATAAAACAAAAAATTGAGGTAACTGAAGGCTCTTCAATTGAAAATATTTTACCCAAAACTGACGTACTTTATGTAACCCGAATTCAAGAAGAAAGATTCCCAGACCCAGCCGAATATGCAAAGGTCAGTGGAACCTACAAAATTGACATCCCCATATTAAACACCGCAAAGAAAGACATGATAATTATGCATCCTTTACCAAGAGTCGATGAAATAGATCACGAAGTTGATAATACCACCCATGCAAGATATTTCCAACAAGTATGGAATGGAATAGTAACCCGAACAGCAATTCTTGCCCTTATTTTAGGGGCTAAAAAATAAGATTAAATCCCTTAAAATACAAGTAAACGTTTAAGACTTCACAAAAGATAATATTTGTATATTTGAATTGTTGACAGAAGTAAGTTATTTGGAGAAGTGAATATGGTTTCAAGTATCGTAAAAGATGTATTTTTAACAGAATATAAGAGCATAAATAAAGATGAACCCCTTTCTGCATGTCTCTCTATTCTTAACAAAGAATCAACTCCAGTTCTAATTGTTTTAAATGGCAAAGGAAAATATATCGGAGTAATTGCCCACAGATGGATAATTAGATCAAGGTACAATCCAGCTACAACAAAAGTAGAAACTTTGACCCGACCAGCACCCACAGTGTCATTAGAAGACAAACTTAGCAAAGTAGCAAAATTAATGATAACCAGCGGAATCAACCAACTCCCAGTTTTTACAGGAGACAAAATGGAAGGAATAGTAACTGATGATGCAGTTATTCAAGAAGCAGTTATCGGAAAATGGGGGAACAATAAAGTCGAAGAAATGATGACCAAAAAGCCTTTTCTCATTGACGAAAATGAATCTGTAGGAGCTATTCTAAGTCTTTTTAGAGAGCACAACATTTCCCACGTACCGATAGTAAAAGACGGAATGTTATTAGGAATTGTTAGCATAAAAGATATAATAACAGGAATTTTTCAACCTAGACATCGCCAAACAGTGGGGGACATTGCCGGAGAAAAAGTTCCAGTATTAAGCATTTCAGCAAAAGGAATAATGACAAAACCAGTAATTACAGTATTACCAGAAAATACTCTAAAAGATGCTGTAAACAAAATGCAAAAATTCAATATTTCTTCAGTAGTCATTGTCAACAAAGGAAGACCAACAGGTATACTAACAAAAAGAGATTTGCTTGAACCACTTGCAGATATGGAAACCCCAGAACAACAAATAAAAGTAGAATTCTCAGTCAAAGGCGTAGGAATAGACGAAATTCAACAAAGCTTTATAATGGGTGATTTTGAATCTTTCGCAAAAAAATACCAAAAAACTTTGGAAGCAGGAACACTTTTTGTATACATGAAAACACATGGCACAAACTTCAAAGGAGAACAATTGATCCATTGTCGACTACAATTTAGAACAAGAAGAGGATCATTTTTTAGCTCAGGTGAAGGATACGGAGTCGAAGCCACATTTCACATAGCATTAGTTAGACTTGAAAGACAACTATTAAGAAGCCAAGAACTTGCCAGCGAACCAGAATACGCAAAAAAATATTTACGAAGAATTGAATTTCCATCACCAGAAGAATTCTAAACCATCACAAAAAATCCAAAACATTTGGAGGTGAAGTAATGACACAAGAAGGAGAAATGTACGCCTGCAAAATATGTGGAAACGTGGTGGAAGTCATTGCATCAGGCAACGGAATTCTCGTTTGCTGCGGACAACCAATGCAACTAGTAGAAGAGGAATAACAAACCATATTCAAGCAAATCAATGGAGCCATGCAGATTCGTTGGTAGTTAATCCACTGCAAATTTATTCAAAAATAACTAATACAGGAATGGAAATTAGTTTTCGAGATACATCATATCCAATAAAATATCCAACACAAGTTTGGAAGACAACACCTAAAGAAACACAAACAGCCCTAAAAGATAACCTAACACTTGCAACTACAATGCATTTGCCACTAATATTTGATTCAACAAAAATATTTTACCATTCAGCACTTCCATTACTTGAACCTTATTTTATACAAAATTTTATCAAAGATATTCCTTCATGTACAGAAGTTGATGGCACAAATACTGATGAGATAATTCGAAAATTCTTCAATATAGAATACCAATTCCAAGATAGCAATATTGTATATCCATCAAATCAACCGGTAGAGTCCCCTTCAAAAGCATTAGTTGGAACAAGCTTCGGAAAAGACAGCCTCTTAACATATGCAGTAGCAAATGAAATTGGACTAGAACCTGAAATGATCTACATTATTGAGCAAAGTATGACATATGAACAAAAACACAAAACCGAATTAGCAAAACATTTTAAAAATGAATTTGGAAAAAAATTAAATATTTTAAAGCATGAAACAGGAAAGTTTCGTGACTACCCATATCTTGGAGTACCCTTTACAGAAATGGGTTGGGGATTACAAACCACAGAATATGCTTTAGAGCTCATCCCATTCGCCTACGCATTAAATGCAAAGTACCTACTTTTTGGTAATGAACAAACTGCAGCTTCCACATATATGGATGCAAAAGAAAGATGGACTGTTCATCCTTGTTATGATCAATCTCACCGATGGACAATTCATATAGACCAAATTACACAGACATTCTCTGGGCGTTCAGTCAACACAGGAAGCATTATAGAACCTCTTATGGACATGATGATTCAATACATTTTAGCTCATAGATATCCTGAAATCGCAAAATATCAGATGAGTTGCTTTACAGAAACAGAAGCTGGAGAAAATTATCATTGGTGCCATGAATGCTCAATTTGTGCAAAAATGTATTTAATGTGCGTTGGAAGTGGAATCGATCCCAAAAAAATTGGGTTAAAAAAGAATATGCTTGAAACAAAATACAAACGATTCTTTACATTATTCGGAGGTAAATCAATTACAATGACTTATGCACACACAAAAGTAGGTATAGATGAACAACTTTTTGCATTTTATCTTGCAGCGAAAAGAGGAATAAAAGGTGGATTAATAGAAGAGTTCAAAAAAAGTCCACTATATGAGGAAGCTAAAGAAAGAGAAGAAGAATTACGAAAAACATTTTGTTCATTACACACTTCAATATCTGTTCCTAAAGAATTGAAGAATAAGGTGAATTCAATTTATAAAGAAGAATTGTCATCATTCCAATATTAAACGAAAACTTTGAAACTCAATTCTAAAACAAACAAATTCTTCTTAACACGAGGTTAATAAAATGAAAATTGCATTAGTTCTTAATACACGCCAAACAGAAACAGAATTCGAAGTAGAATATGATCCTCCTCATACTATTGAGCTTATAAAACATGGAATAGAAGCCACTGGACACGAATACATCTTTGTTGAAGCAGATCAAAACTTTACTGAAAACATCAAAAAAGCAAAACCAGACCTAGTCTTCAACCGAGCTGAAGGCTTAAGAGGTAATAGCAGAGAATCGCAAAAAAACGTTAATCTACCATAATATACCAACACCCAAATTCTATGTTTGTGAAAAAATTCAAGAAACAGAAAAAATAACCAAAGACTTTCCATACCTACTTAAACCCAATGAAGAGGGATCTTCAATCGGAATTACAGAAGAAAATTTAGTTTACAATAAAACACAACTCAAAACAAAACTAAAACAGATGATTAAAGACTATAATCAAGCTATTTTAATAGAACAATTTATTGCAGGTAGAGAATTCAGCACTGGACTACTAGGATTAAAAAACAAAAACCCAGAAGTTCTCGCTATTTTAGAAATAGATTTCTCAAAATTTCCAGAAGTAAAGGGAGTTTTTGGACAAAAAGCAAAAACAATCTTAGATTCATTGGATCACTATATATGTCCTGCACAAATCTCAAATGAAATAAAACAAAAACTTGAAAACCTTTCAAATGAAATCTGGTACGCTCTTGACATTAAAGACTTCGCAAGAATTGATTTCAGAATGAATAACAAAGGAGAACTGTTTTTCTTAGAAATCAATCCTCTTCCAGGAATGGACTTCGACACTAAAGAAAACGATCTATCATTCTATCCATTTATGGCCATGAAATCTGGATACAGTTACGACATGCTCATCTACAGAATTCTAGAGTCTGCCTGTGAACGTTATGATCTTAAACTGTAAATTCCTAGAGGAAAAGGAATCGGAAACATCGTCATTGAGTTTATTATTCACTGGGCAAAAACAAAAAAATATTCATCAATAATTTTAGATACAGAATTAAAAGATGAGAAAGGAATTCCCCTTAAACAATTCTACGAAAAACATGGTTTTGAAATAGTTTCAAGCTCAGAAAAAGGGGACTTAATTATGGAACGCAAGTTGGCGAAATAAGATTTTCAATCAAAGTCTCTGCCAGTTAATATTGCCACAAAAGTTCCTTTTACTATGAATCCTTCTCTTCCAAGAGTTTGCATAACGGCTAAAGTACTCGCTGCAGCTGGAAGAACACTTAAACCTTCTTCGGAACGAACTAATTTGGAAAATTCCATCATTTTAGTGTCAGAAGCATATTCTCCGAAACCGCCTGATTCATAAATAGCATCTAAAGCAACTTGTCCATCGAATGAATGCCAATTTGTCAAAGGCTCATTGATTTTACTTTCTTTAACTTCTTCTGGTGCTAAATCGAGAATCGTTTTCTTATTTTCTTTAAAAGCTTTAATTACAGGATTACCCCGACGAGTACTTGTTGCCACCATTTTAGGAATAGTCATAGTCTTACCTGAAAGATACAATTTCTTAAAACCAGCATATATTCCCGCCAAGGTGGTACCATTACCTACTGGACAAAAAATATAGTTAGGAACGCGCCTTAAGTCCCGATAAATCTCAACGGCAATTTCCCCATAAGCAGCTAAGGACAGCTCAGGTACCTCATTTACTCCCGGATTAGCATCAAACCAACGGTTCTCAATGGCCTGCTGAGAAGAATAAGCTACTGCATCTTCATAATAGCCATCAACAAAATGAACTTTTGCACCAAAATTCTCCATACGCTTAAGTCGATCTTTAGGAACATCATATTTTTTAGGAATATAGATATTTGCAATCAAATCATAATGACGCGCTGCATAGGCAAGAGCAACTCCAAAGTTACCACAAGTTGCGGCACTAATTCCTTCAAGTCCTGAAGTGACAGCTTGATCAGCAAGAACCATAGCAATACGATCTTTTTGAGTTCCAGTAGGATTACTACCTTCAAATTTAAGATATACACGCTCACACCCAAGAATCGGAGCCAAATTTCTTGCTTCAAGAAAAATAGAGTTACCAACAATAACTTGCCATGATTGCCGCTTTAACTTTAATTGGCGTTCACGATTTTCACTCCATCCATCTGGCCTTATATCGGAAAGACCAGGAATAGGCTTGCATGCTCCATTATTTCGAAGTTTCGCCATCTTCTTTTTTTGACACTCCAAATAAAATTTAGAGATTTCTTCGGAACCATTCAACACTGCCATTATTTTAAAGTTACTACTTTACACAAAAAAGCCAATTTGACGCAAAATATCAATTTAAAACCAAATTTAAAAGAATTTTACAACAAACCTCGACGAAGAATCCACTGAAGGGCGATGAAACCTAAAGGTAATCTAAACAAAATCCATAAAACTCGAGTAAGAACAGTTGCTGCAGCGCTAACAGCAGCAGCTTCAGGTCCTAATAAAGCAATATATAGACTGGTCATAACAATTTCAACAAATCCTACTTCACCAGGTAACATTGTAGGAATGCTTTGCAAACTACGACTAATAGAATACACAATTGTTAACATCACAAAACTAACAATATATCCAAGAGAAACAAAAACAAAATATGAAACAAGTACACTTAAAAAATAACTCGAAAGAGCAAAAAACATAGGCTGAACCAAACTTTTTGGATTCTGACCTAAGATTGAAATTGAAAGATGAAAACTATCCAAAGAATTTTTTGATTTCAACCTAAGATTATCAATATTTAATCTACCTCTAGAAATAAAAACCGCAAAACGAATCAGTAAATCGATTATCCTATGACTTAATCTCTCTTTTTTACATAACAGAATCAGAAAAAGTAACGGAATTGCAGTTCCAACAGATATTATTATAATAAGAAAAGAAACAGTTACCGGAATTTCAAGTTGTAAACCAAACAAAGAAAAAGCACAACCAATCAAAATAATTAATGTAACTAACATCGAGATGATCCGCTGTCCAAGAACAGAGGCCACAACCTTCCCTGTATTTTCACCAGACTCCTTTATCATAAAATAACTTTTAGAAACATCTTCACCAATAGCTTCGGAAGGTACAAAGAATTCAACAAAAGCGCCAACCCATGTAATTAACATAGTTTTCATAAAGGAAACCTTAATCGAAAGAGGTCGAAGAAGATACTGCCAAACTGCAGAATATGCTAACATATTCAAAAACAAAACAATAATAGCAAGTGAATAATAAAAACCATCAATTTGTTGAATAGCTGAAAGCATTTCTGGAATATCAACAAAAAAATAAAGATAACCAATAAAGATCAAAAGTCCTAAAATCAAAAGTGGTACAGATCTCTACAATATAACTATGTGTATAACTTTTACATTACTGAACTCTAAAACTACTATATTTACTCAAAATAGTTTTTAAAGGAGCTTTTGCAAGCAAAGAATACTCTGTTGTGCAATTCATCAAACAAGGATTACATTTCGAAATAACATTTTCTTTAACTTCATTCATCTTTTCACTTTTTAGTAATTCAACCATAGAATTTTCAAGAAGAGAACCAATACAATTCTCTTCTACTCGAGGAAGACCAGGACATAAAAACAGTTTTCCTTCATTATTTATTGCCAAATATAATTTACCTGCATCACAAATCTTTGGAACAACTCCATTTATATAATCAGAAATGTGATTCAGGAAATAATATGATTGAGGCAAATATTGGCTATGATTTGATTTCAGTTCTAAAATTTGATTGACAGACTTTTCGATAGCATGATAGCATCTTTAGGGATAGCCCAAGATGAAGACCCAATAACGGGTTGAACAAAAAAATAATCTGCTCCAATATTTTTCACTGTCTCAAAAACTTCAGCTAACTCTTGAAAATTATATTTATTCAAAACAAAATTCACACCAACAGCACATGAACGAGAATCGATTTCTGAAAGAATCTTAAGCCCACGAATCGCTCCGGAATATGCACCTTCACATCCTCGAACTTTGTCGTGAGTCTCAGGTAAACCATCCAATGATATGGAAATAGATTGAACTAAATTAACCAGTTTTTTTGCCCTAGATTTTGTTACAAGTGTACCATTTGTACTTAAAGTAACAATTAATCCTTTATCAACAGCATACTTTGCAATATCTTCTAAATCAGATCTAAGTAATGCTTCCCCCCCAGTGATACCTATAGACATAACATCGGCATCAACTAAAGTGTCAACTATTGACTTTGCTTGATCCAAAGTAAGATCTTTGTCAAGTTTATCATGATAAACAGTTTGTCTATCACAGAAAAAACAGTTTAGATTGCACTTATAGGTAATATCCCAAGCAACAAAAAGAGGAGAAGGAATATTCAACTTAATTTTTGAATAGAGCCTTAAAGTTCGTAACAAAGGCATATTGAGTTTTAGCGGATTTATATTGACCAAAGTTTTCCTTTTCCTTATTGCATTGCTTTATTTTTTGCACATATATGACAAATAGTCTTTTTTTGTTCAAGTTTTCCATTGGCAATTATTTCTCTCGAAGAGCAATATGAATCATTATTCCATATTTTTGAAAATCCTTCCTTGAGCGCATTTCCAAAACTCCATTTTATTCCATAAACATTACAACATGGAAAGATGTTACCATCCCAATTCATTACAGATCTTGTCCATAAAGAAGAACAATCATTATTAAGTGCTTTTTTGCGTTTCTTCAACTTCTTTGAGTATGCCGAATAACCTTCATTAGTAGGTAACCACTGTTTCACATTTTCAAATTGAGAGTTAGAATCTAAAAAGAATCTTTGACTCATATCACAGAGTAATTTAGCAAATTCAATATGATCAACACCCACTTCTTTGGCCAACTTTTTTGCCTTGGGTACCTCTTTTTCAGTGAATCTGGTAACAAAATATTTCCATTGCAATAAAGGTTTTTTTATACTATGAATTTTCTTTTGCTTTACAATCTCTTTTATATTATTGAAAACTTTTGTAAAATTGTTACCACGCTGATATGTTTCAACAGTTTCTTGACTTGCTCCATCTAATGAAATCATCAATAAATTTAAACCAGAATTCATCAAATCCTTACAAATTTTATCATTAAAGACATTCAAATTCGAACTAGTGGTCACTATGATATTTCGTTCTCTAGCATATCGAACCATCCGAAAAAAATCTTTATTCAGAAAAGGCTCACCCCAATTATACAATTCAACAATTAGTAGAAAATCTCCAATTTCATCAATAATTTGTTTAAAATTCTCAAACCTTAGAAAACCCTGAGGCAAATCTTTCTTTTCTTGACCGGTAGGACACAAAGAACAACGTAAAGGACAAAAATTCCCAGTTTCTATTGTTAAATGGTAAGGAAATCCAACAATTCGACGAGTTTTTAGAATTCTATGTTGAAATTCAATAAAAATGAAATTTAGTATAGCCTTTGTCTTAAATAAAATTCTGAGCAAGTCTTGGGGTTGATCTTTAAGGAATGTAATAAAATGGTCTACTTCGTTTTGACCAAGCCTTAATTCCCGTGTACTCATTTAATATAACCCCAATATATGTTGTAATTATGGTATAACGGCTTATTTATTACACTATTTTTTCGAAATCTATTTTGATTCTTTAAATTTAGTTAATCTTCGATAATAAAATCTAAAAAAGAGAAAAAAGGAAAGACAAAAGATTTTGGTTTACAAACCAAATAATTATTACATATTTGTTCTGTATCTGTTTATTAATTCCTGTCTTTTGCCTTTGTTCCATCCGCTGACCGCTTGATAATATCCTGTTACTCTAGACCACCATTCTACAGCAGGTGATTTACAATTTGGACATTCTTCACGTATTGGAGAAGTTACTTTTCCACAATTACTGCAGACAGTCAAATCTTTAGTATAAGCGTAGTAACCTATGTTGCTTTGTGTTGTAATTCTTTTTGTCAATTTATAGAGTGCTTCAGGATCTGGATTAGCATCACCTAACCAAATATGTAACATATTTCCACCATTCAAGAGTGGGAAGAACTTTTGTTCAATGTTCATCCTGTCGAATAATCCAATCTTTGCACCTACATCAACATGAGTCCCATTACTATAGTAAATTGGAACGTCCTTTTTTCGATTTGCAAGCAAAAACTTAGCTTGTCCAACATCTCCTTTGACAAGCTTCTCTGCATTTCCTTTATACTCATTTGTTATAAGATCTGCAATAGCAAACCTCTGCGCAGTAGACTCAGCCGGAGTACGCGCTAAAGCTATCTTGTAACCACTTCTTGACTCTAATTCCTTCTTATATTTCTGCATCTCCAGAATCAACCTAATCAAAATCTTGATTGCTTCCGGATTTTCATGCAACTGATAACCACTATGATATTGAGCCATCTCATTTCCACCCACTAGACCGATCGTAAATGTCAATGCATCAAAGTCTACAGCTGTTGTTCCTTTTTCTCGGGTCCGTGGATCTAAAGG
>JARRMB010000078.1:0-5150 GCA_037386325.1 Candidatus Bathyarchaeota archaeon | reverse complement strand
AAGTGATGCTCGATTAATTCTTGTAGATTCCGCTAGAATAGTTCTTAGAAACGCATTAAAACTTCTTGGAATAGAAGCTCCAGAAAGAATGTAATACATTTCGAATTTATTTAATGAAAAACTTTGGTATTGATGTAAGAATGAATTTAAATCAACAAGGTTTTGACTTAGGACGAGAATTCATCAAGTGGATAGCCAACATTTTCAGGCGTTCTTGAAGCTTTACGTAAAATACTACAAGCCCTAGCATGAGAATATTGAATATAAGGAGCACTGTTTTTTTCAAAATCTAACACCCTATCCCATGTAAAAACCACAGGTTTTGTTGGATCCACAATTATTAAAGCATATTTAACAGCACCTTTTCCAACAAATTTTGAAATCTCTCTTTTCTCCTCTTCAGAAAGATGTGGCGAACGGTTATTGACTTCATTGTATGCCCTCTTTGCAGCTCCCTCGATGACTTCATCAAGAGTGATATAACGTCCTCGTCGACTTGACATTCGATATCCAGGTAGTCTGACCAAACTATAGGCAAAATGTGTTATTTTTGTTACATAATCCTGGTGACCAAGAGCACTTAATGCTAATTTCAACTGCAATTGAGGAAGAGTTTGTTCCATTCCTATTACGTTTATAACTCGTTCTGCTCTTTGAAATTTCCAAAGATGATATGCAATATCTCGAGTAGTGTACAAACTTGTGCCATCTGCTCTCATAAGAGTAAGTGATGAAAGTTCATGATCTTCACTTATTCCTAAAGTGTTTTTAATATCAAGATCATGTGCAACCTTTTCAGCGTCAAACTCTAAAACACCGTTTTCTTCAAAAATATAAGGAGTTTTCTTAAGATCAACTATTACGCGATCAACATTTCCATTCCAGATTAGATCACTTTCCCAATCCCAAGAATCAACTTCAATTTCCAAACTAGCAAGAGTCTCTTTGAAACCTTCTAAACAAAGAATACAAACCTCTCTTAACAATTGTTTTGCATAATCCTCTCCAGCTTCATATCCACGAATTAACTTGCTGACTTCCATCTCAGGATCAAAATCGTTGATTATGGCTTCATGGAGTTTACTGAAAAGCTTAGGAAAACGTTTTTCCATTTCAATCGAAATTGAGACCCATTCATCCAATTCCTTTTGAAGTTTTAGAAAATCATCTCTGGTAGCTTTCGCAGTTTTAACAGCTTTTTTTAAACGTTCTACTTCCATTATGCAACTGGTAACAGAGTAGATTTTACCGATAAACCGATCAGGTTTATCTTTGGGTTGTGGTTTACCAAGTTTCATGTAACCATAAGCGATTACTGCACTTTGACGACCTACATCATCCACATAATAATGTCTTGAAACGTTATGACCATGTTCTTTTAAGATTCGTGCAAGAGCATCACCCAACATAGGATTTCTTGCTTGACCAATATGGATAGGATGAACAGGATTTACACTAGTATGTTCGAGCAATATCTTTTGAGGATTAGAAGTTTTTACATAACCATACTTCAACCCAAGAGTTCGTATAGACTCCAAAGTCAAACGAGAAAACAATCCAGAATTAACATGAAAATTAATATAACCTGCTCCTGCAGCTTGAACGGATTCAATAAGAGAAAAACGATTAATATCCATTAATTGAATAATTTCTTCTGCAATTTTTCTGGGATTATTTTTTGCATATTTAGCAAGCTCAAAACATATAGAAGCCGCTAATTCCCCAAACTCAAGATTTGGAGGAATCTCTAGAAGTATAGAGGGTAACTGAAAATCAGGATATAATTGATTTATGGCTTCTTTTAGAACGGTCTCGCATGCGAATTGAAATTGAGAAAAGGGATTATCGGAAATCATAATTTGTTTTCTTCCATTAGCGACATATCCAAATTGTTGTCTACTTTTAAAGTAATAGGTTGCATCATGTTGGCTTAAATTCCTTTTTGCTTAAATTCCTTTTTGATTTTATTTTAGAACAAATATTGAATCTCTTTATTGTGACTAAGTTTCTCTATTCTTAATCAACAAATATCTCTCATGTTTTAGTTATTGATGAATAAATCAGCTATTAGACTTTCATTTATGGTGGTGAATATTGAATGAATAAACAAAGTAGTGTGATTAATATGGTCCCAGATCTGTTTTATCCATTAAATCCATATGGACCATCAGGACCAATAAGACCTCTCCCAAGTCCCCAAAGGCCATTCCAATAAGTTATACTACCGAATAATATTAGCTGCTAAATTTAATTCTGCAAATTGTTCAAGAATATTAAATAGAAATGAAAATATACTCTGAAAAATTATTTCTCCAAACTTTTAACTTTCTAAAACAATATATCCCTCTTCATTTCTAGCACCTAATCCAAGTACAACGGCTCTTTGAATCTGGGTGTAACTCCATGGATCTCTATTAAGAGTTGAACCTTCATAACTACAGATTACCTTGATTGACTCTACATCAATAGCTAACCGGTCGCCTGAAGCTAAAACAAGGTTAGGTTTTCTTATCTCTCCCTTAAATGGACCCCCAGAAATGAAGCAAGTCCGACCGTCCATTAATATTAGGTTTGGATGGAGAACTAGATTTAGATCTACTAACTTTTCTTTAAGGTATACAAGATGAAATCCTAATCTGTCAGTCTTTTTTGTGAACCCAAAACCCAATTTGAGACTCAAAGAGAAATCGGCACGAAAATGGGTTTTCATGCAACAAGAATAAATTAGTTTATCAAAACCCATTGCTTCTTCTGAGAGGTTAACGGTCTTAAGATAATCTCCATCGACTTTTACGTTAACGAAACCGCCTTCGTCAAAAAAGGCTATTTCAGCACCCGTTCCCTTCAATGCCTTTAGAGTTCTGGTTTCTTCCATTGTGTTTCTTGTTTTTTGAGCTTGCCAAGAGGATTCACCTACTACAACTTTTCCAGCACCATTTTCATAAAGTAATTCGACTAAGGCCTTAAGAAATTGAGGATCTGTAGAAGCTGGAGGAACATCAGAGCTGTTATAGTTGGGTTTCAACAAGACTTTATCTCCTTTAGAAATAACTTTCTCGAATCCCCCAATTGAGTTGACAGCATTAAGAATATCTTCTCTAGGATTTCCTTTAGATTTAACTTTACTTAAAAGGGATTTTCCTTTTTTCAAATAAGTATTAGTCAAAGGATTTCCAATTATTTTTAACGACAATATAACACGTCTATTAAAGTTTCATTAAGCCAGATATTATTACAACCTATTATGGAATTATCTTATCAAATTTACAGTCTAAAAAACTATTTTGTAATCAGGATAGTTTCACTTTACTCTCTCCTCTATTTTTGAGTTCGAATGAACACCAGTCTTATTTTCTCTTCTACAGTAGTTGGATAACCCAAGGAGACGAAATGATTGGATCAAATAGAATACAAGCAACTCTTAATCAGAAGACTAACTCACATTCAAAGACTTGCCAAACAGCGAAGATTCACTGAAATTGAATCGCTAATAAATAGAAATTATGTGTAATGAGGTTACAATTTTGGGTACAGAAATAAGATGTAAAAAATGTCATACACTATTAGCTGATTTTGAAGATATACCAAATAATGTGGTATGGTATTCTCTTCTTAGAACTAAACTAAGTGGATCCTGTCAGAACTGTGGACACAAACTTCCTAACCCATCAAAATATGTTGAGAAAATGATTTTTCAAGTAAAATCAAGTTCGACTATTATTGCAAAATAAGAATTTGAGTTCAGGATAACTGCCAAAAAGACTATCTTTTAAAAAATAAAGGAAATAAAAAAATTGTATAAACCTACTCTTTTGCAGAAGACACCATCTCAAAAACTAAGATTACCATTGGGTATCGAAAAAATTGATGAATTATTTCCCCATTTTAGTTTAGGAGACTTTACAGTTTTTCGCGGTTCATCTCAATCATTAATCAATATTCTATGTGTTAGAGCTCAGCTGCCTTGCCAACTAGGAGGATTGGGAACAAACGTTGTTTTCGTTGATGGAGGTAACACATTTAGGTTGTATGATATTTCAAAGATTGCCCAAAGTTATGAACTTGATCCAAGAGTAGTTTTAGAAAAAATCTTTATTTCCAGAGCTTTCACTGCGTACCAACTAACAGCACTAGTTTTAGAAAAACTTCAAGAAGCCATTAATGCCTACGGTTCAAAACTAGTTATTTTAGCGAATTTAGTTCAATTGTATCTCGACACAGATGATTGTTTTAGCAACAGACTCTAATTATTCTTGGTCTAAACAGAACAAGTTCTTTAAAAAGGTATTATTTGCAAGAGCAAATGTTGTAGCATCAATCAAAAAATCTAATCATAGACTTTACTTTGTATTGGAAAAACATTCCAAATTCAATTTAGGAAAAACAGAGTTTCCTTCATCTGAGGTTACATTAACAGAATTCATGAAGGTTTGAATTTTGGGAAAAACAGTAGAATCCTATCGCGTAGCCTTAGACAGAGAAGTTCAGCTATGGATAGGTTATGCCAGAGCATTACGACAAAATGATAGAAAAGTGTTTGAACATTTAATGGATATCTGCAGAAATTATGCTTCGGCATCCAGCAATGCTACTCGTCCTGTTTTATTCGAACCTATGATTATGTCTATTGTCTTACATCAACAAAAAATGTTGAACAAACTAGAGAAGGAATTAGTTGCAATTAGAAGTCAATCCGACGAGTCCTAGAAAATTTAAGGGATGGATATTTGATCTTTATCCTTCGCTTCCTGGGCAAATGTGTATTTGGTTTATTACAGAGAACGGTCAAAGAATTCGGTTAGTAGATGAATTCAATTACAAGGTTTATGTTTCAGGCAAATATACAGATTTAGATTTGCTTCGTTTTCAATTTAGATCAGACAGCTCTTTGTTGTCTTATAGGTTTGTTTACAAGTTTGATGATCCAAGCCAAGCTAAACTTTCTAAGGTTTTAGAATTAACTCTCAAAAATCGTAATACATCTTTTGTTCGCAGAGTTTTACAGTCTGGCAGATATTTACGATATAAATTACATAATTGTGATTTAAGACCGTCTCAATACTATCTATACGAAAATGATCTTTTTCCTCTAGCTTTTGTTGAAGTAAAAATTGAAACATCTAATCTGAAGTACAAGATTTTGGATTCAG
>JARRMB010000077.1:13508-14869 GCA_037386325.1 Candidatus Bathyarchaeota archaeon | reverse complement strand
AATAAGGAAAATGCGAAATCATCTTTCGAAAGATTATCTTCTATCGAACATGAAATTGATGAATTAAGAAGAATGATTTTTGAAGAACTTACAAGAGGGAGTCTTAGATCAAAAGATCGTGAAGATATTATGCACCTTGTAAAGCGGCTAGACCAAATGGCTGATCATGTTAAGGATGCATCAAGGGCTGTCGTTCTACTTTTAGAAGCCGTAGTACCAAAAGATTTGTGGAAACAATTTTCAGAAACAGCTAAAGAATTAGTTGTTTGTGCAACAACTTTGCGTAAAGCTATTGAGCAATTAGGAGTTAATCCAGAAAAAGCTATGGATTTGGCGAAACAAATCGATAAAATTGAGGGTAAAGTAGATCAACATTATTTAACCTCAAAAGCTATGTTGCTTCAATATTCTAAAGAGACTGATGCTGCAACAATACTCCTTCTCAAAGATCTTATTGAAGAAATGGAACATGTTGCCGATGCTTGCGATGATACAGCTGATTACGTTAGAATTTTAACAGTTTCCAGAGAATCCCCTTAGGTCCTTTTTTATTATAACAAAATAAGGTCAGTTCAAGAACTCAGAAAATTTTCTTATTAAAGGTTAAAATGAATCCTATCCTTTTTTGTTTATTTTGCTCTTATATCTGAGATTTATTCTTGCAACAAAAATTCTATTAGCTTAAACTCCTTATTGATTTAATTACAATAGAATTTTCCATAGAGGCAGATTGGTTTGTCTGAAACGACTTTAAGAGTGTCGAAAATCAAGGATGGCACTGTTATTGATCATATTACTGCTGGACATGCTTTGGATGTGCTAAGGATTTTGGGTATTACTGGACATGTTAATGGAGTTGTAACTGTGGGAATAAATGTGCCCAGCAAAACTTTGGGATTTAAAGATATGGTAAAAATTGAGGGAAGAGAACTTAAATCCGAAGAAGTAGACAAGATTGCTCTATTGGCTCCCCACGCTAGTATTAACATTATCAGAAATTACAAAGTTATAGACAAGCAGTTGGTCAAATTACCCAACATGATTTTAGAAACTGTTAAATGTGCAAATCCTGCTTGTGTGTCAAATAGCAAAGAACCTGTAAAATCTAAATTCTATGTAGAATCTGAAGAGCCTCTTCGTTTACGTTGCCATTATTGTGGTCACATAATGGAAAAACAGGATATTCCAAAATTGTTTAGACCTTCTTAAAAGTCAAGCTATTTATAATTCTCATTTTTTTGTGTGAATTTATGCTTCACAAATGTTATCATAAATAAAATATTGAATTATTCCGGGACTATTTGATGATATCAACCAGAGCTGAATTACAGTATTTGCTTCATAGAGCCTGGGAGATTGAA
>JARRMB010000077.1:7892-13495 GCA_037386325.1 Candidatus Bathyarchaeota archaeon | reverse complement strand
GCTTGGAAAAGTTTTATTTCAACGGAATCAAAATATCGATCGACAATTCTAACCTTGGCTAAAGAATCATATCAACATCGGTTAAATTTAGAAGAATTGTTAAAAAGATTTGGTCTAGAAGCGCCTACAAATGAAATTCCTAAGCCTGATTTTGATTTGAATGGCTTGCTTCATTCTGAAATTCTTCAAAAAATTGTTAACTATGACGAGATGGCAAGAGAATTGTATATCAAAATTTTAGAAAATATGGGTCCTAGAAAAATTTCGATTTTAATTGATGAAACTGACGTTGTATTCTTAAATCAACAACTCAAACAGATGATTGAAGATGAAACTAGACATATAGGGCTAGTTAAAAAAATGACGGGTAAAATTGAGCGAATTCAGTAGTTGCTTATACTTTTTTTGCTTTTCTTGAATTTTTTAATCTTTTTATTACCTATTAGTAATGTTTATATATGAAGGCGTATGATTATTACTTCACGGTAATAAATTAGGTGAGTTTTATGGGCTTAAAATTACAGCTAGTACGTGACGGAAAAACAATTCTAGAAATTCCCCTAAACCCTACCGATTGGCCAAAAGAAAAACTTGAAACAGAATTCGAAGCCTTTGAAGACGATTTTCAGAGAATCTCTAACATGTTTGACGCTTTATCAAACCACACTCGTCTAAAAATGATGAGAAGATTAGTGGAAGAAGAGGATAGCACAATGACCTTTGCAAACTTCATGAAAGATTTAGATTTAAATCCAAAAACAGTTTGGGAAAACTCCCGAAAACTAAGCGATGGGGGATTCTTAACAAAAACAAGTAGAGGAACTTATCACTGTTCAGAATTTGGACAATCAGCCTTCCTAACAATGAGCCTCGTTCTACGTCGGTTATTAGAACATTTTGAAGAAATGGAAGATTATAGGAGGTGAAAGACACTGTCAGAAGATTCGTGGTCAAGATGGTTTAAGAAAAATCCATTCTTTGGAGAAGGTCTTGACATTAATGATACATTCAAACAAATTCAAGAAATGTTTTCAAAAGAATTCGAAGAATTATCAAAAAGAACACCTACAAATCAAATGAAAGAAGAAAAATTACCTAACGGAACCACCATTAGAAGTTTTGGACCATATGTTTACGGTTACAGTATGACTGTTGGACCTGATGGAAAACCCAAAGTAACCAAATTTGGAAACTTGCCGGGAGAAAATTTGCTTGAAAAACCGCAACCAGAAACTAACCGAGAAAGAGAACCTTTAACAGACATTATTGAAACTGATGACAACGTAAAAGCATACCAAAAAACAAAAAGAAGAAAACAAAAAGAAAATCTATTAAAATAGAGTAAATACTGTATAAAAGGGAAATTTTTTATCCCATCAATTTTTTTAAATATTATAAATCCAATCACGATTTTATCACAGAATAAAGAATTTAGAATGATAAACTTCAAAAGTTATTTTTAAAAATATTAGAAAGCAGATACCTTTAAATCGTCAAATTTAAACCTATAAACGATACAAAACGGAAGTTTACGAGAGGATTCAAATGAGCGAAATGGCCACCAAAATTCTAGAAGAGAGCCTTGGAAAAATAGTACTTGTCAGATTAAGAGGAGGAAAAAAGCTAAGAGGTAAACTCAAAGGCTTTGATCAGCACCTCAATTTAGTCTTAGAAGAAACAGATGACACAACAGACATATCAAATGTAAAAAGTTTAGGCGCTATCATTGTTCGCGGAGACAATGTAGTAATAATTTCTCCACCTCCTAGGTGATAATATTGGGAAAAGTAAGTAAAGGGACATCATCTTTTGGAAAACGTGCTCACAAAACTCTACACATTAAATGCAGGAGATGCGGAAGAAGATCTTATCATGTAAATGAAAAACGATGCTCAGCATGCGGTTATGGACAATCTACAAAAATAAGAAAATATTCTTGGCAGACTAAAACCTTGAATGGATCAAGATTAACTTAATCTGCCTTTTTATTTATTACAAAATAAAAAAATAAAAATGTACGAAGAAGGTTTACTTCTTCGAAATTCTTTCGAATTCGTCGAAAGCTCTTTTTGCTTCATCTACAGAAGCTTGGTCTTCTAAAGTAGACAAATCACCAATGGTTTGTCCAGCTACCAGTGCTTTTAGTACTCTTCGCATAATTTTGCCACTTCGTGTTTTTGGAAGCTTTGATACAAAGTATATACTTTCAGGTGTAGCAAGAGGTCCAACAGTTTTTCTCATATGATTTCGTAGATCTTTTTCAAGTTCTTCACTTGGTTTGTATCCTTCTTTAAGAACTGCGAAGACTACAATTACTTCTCCTTTGATTTCATGCGGTCTACTAGCTACTGCTGCTTCAGCTACAGCTGGATGTGACACCATTGCACTTTCTAATTCTACTGTACCTAATCTGTGCCCCGCAACTTTTAGTACTTCATCTGCTCTACCTAAAAGCCATAGATATCCATCTTCGTCTTTCATGCAGTAGTCTCCAGCATAGTATGAGCCTGGAAATCTTGTCCAGTATGTTTCTTTGAAACGTTCGGGATCTTTGTAAACTGTTAATGCCATTCCCGGCCATGGTTTCTTAATTATTATATATCCTCTAACTCCTGCTGGTACTGGTTTCCCATCTTCATCTACTACTTCTACATCTATTCCTGGTAATGGATATGTTGCAGAACCTGGCTTCAATGGGACCAATCCAATACCTGGTGCTGGTGAAATCATTATTCCTCCTGTTTCTGTTTGCCACCAAGTATCTACAATTGGACATCGTTCTCCTCCTATATTTTTAAAGTACCACATCCACGCTTCGGGATTGATTGGTTCTCCAACACTTCCTAGAATTGATAGGCTGCTTAGGTCATGTTTCTTAACCCATTCTTCGCCAAGTCGCATAAACATACGTATAGCGGTTGGTGAAGTGTAGAGGGTTGTTATTTTATATTCTTCTATGATCTGCCACCATCTGTCTGGAGTTGGATAGTCTGGTGCTCCCTCATACATTACTATTGACGCCCCATTGAGCAGGGGTGCATAAACAATAAAGCTGTGTCCAGTTACCCATCCAATATCCGCGTTGCACCAATATACGCTGTCTTCTTGTATATTGAAAACTGATTTATAGACAGAATTAATATAAACCAAATATCCGCCTGTACTATGGACAATACCTTTTGGTTTTCCGGTAGTTCCTGAAGTATATAGAATGAAAAGAGGATGCGTACTCTCAACTGGCAACGGAGGTACAGGTTTTGTTTTTTCTTTTACTGCATCGTGATACCATACGTCTCTTCCTTCTTTCATATCAATGTCATGTCCTGTTCTTTTTACAACTAGAACATGTTTTACTGAAGGAGTACTCTCTACGGCCTCGTCAACAATTTTCTTTAGTTCAATTATTTTTCCTCTTCTATATCCACCATCTGATGTAATAACAACGTTAGCTTCAGTGTGACTTATTCGATCTGCAAGAGCTTGTGCACTAAATCCAGAAAAAACAACTGTATGAATGGCACCTATTCTTGCACAGGCTAGCATAGCTATAGGCAATTCAACAATCATTGGTAAATAGAAAGCTACGCGATCTCCATCTTTTACACCCATTTTTTTAAGGGCAGCCGCTAATTTGTTAACTTCTTTGTAAAGTTGAAGATAACTTAGGGTTTTTTCTTCTCCGTTTTCACCTACCCAATATATGGCTACTTTATTTCTTCTCCAATTCTTTAGATGTTTATCAACACACAGGTATGATGCATTTAGCATACCGCCTGGGAACCATTTCGCGAAAGGTGCATCCCAATCTAGGACGCGGTCCCAAGTGCTGAACCAATCAAGTTTTCGAGCTTCTAAATCCCAATATTCTTCTATATCGTCTAAGGATTTTCTATAGGTGTCCATATACCGTTTAATAGGCCAATATTTCAATTCAACTGGCAAGGAATCTGTTTTCATATCATCACCTAATATTTGTCTTTTGCGAGCGAAGACAAAATAATCCGTCCATATATCTGTTATGGATTAAAAAATAGAATACAATTGTCAAAACATTCATTTTATTGCTGTAAAAAAACTAAAAATTGAACATTTATATAAAAATGGCGGACCCGCAGGGATTTGAACCCTGGGTCTTCGGCTCCGAAGGCTTGCGCACTACTTTTGAAGGTAGTTCGACGCCTTATCCAAACTAGGCTACGGGCCCACTTTTAGAATAATGTGCATAATAGCGATTAAAAGATAGCGGCAATCAGATCAGTAAAATACTGATTTTCATCTTACAAAATTAATCAATTGTATGAGTTATTCGAAAAGTCATAGTTATGGGGGTTATACAGAGTTTTGTATCTGACATACTGATTTACATGAAAATTTGAGTGTTTTCTCCAAAGTAATATATATTCGCTGTATAGTTCTACCTAAACCATGAGCTTTAAAGAGTGGATCATTCCTCAGGACAAAATTTTCTTTAATCTTTTAGAGCAACAATCAGGATTAGTGCTTAAAGCAGCTAATTTATTTGAGAAAATGCTTAGTGAACCAGAATTTTTTTCAGAAAATATAAAGAAAATGAAGTTATTGGAACATGAAGGGGACGAAATTGTTCATCAAATGATTCACAAATTGCACAAATCCTTTATTACACCAATTGATCAAGAGGATCTTGCAAAACTTACTTCGCTGTATGATGACGTTCTAGACTACATTGATTCAGTATCAAACAGAATATTTATGTTTGAAATTAAAAAACCTGATGAAATAATTATCAAATTTGCTAATATAATAAAAGAACAGGTAGTTGAAGTAAACGTTGCTCTAAAACAAATAAGAAAAATGAAACAAACTGAAATAGAAAAAAGTTTCAAGAAAGTTCACAGTCTAGAAAACACAGCGGATGACCTTCATGATAACTCCATTATACTTCTCTTTAAGGAAAAGGATCCGATTAAAATAATTATTATGAAAGAAATTTATGATTTTCTTGAAGAAATAACAGATAAGTGTGAAGATGTTTGTCTAGTTATCCAAGATATTGTTTTAAAGAATGCTTGATCCTATGTTCGATCTAATCATACTTTTTGCGTTAATTCTGGCTATAATCTTTGGATTTTGGACAGGTTTTACTGATGCAGCTTATGCAACTGCAGGAATTATTGCAACTAGGGCTGTGAAAAGTAATAGAGCTATTCTCCTATCAACAGTTGGTTCCTTAATAGGTATGACCGTTTTTGGATCAGCTGTTGCAATAACGATTGGAACTGGAATTATTACAGAAGGTTTTGCTTCGGGTGAGATCATTATTGCCACTTTACTTGCTTCTTTGATTTTTGATGTAATCACTTCATGGATTTACGCTTTACCTATTTCTGAAACACATGTACTTATTGGGGGATTAATAGGGGCTGGTGTTGCTGCAAATGGATGGGAGATTATAGAAGTTGGAGGAATTATTAACAAAGTAGTTATTCCTTTGATTACATCACCATTTATCGCGATTATTATCGCCTTTTTTATAACTGGTTTAATCATCAGAGTTTTTAGAAATCACCCAGCTAGCAAAATGAATAAACGGTTCAAACGTCTTCAACCTATTGCAACTTTTT
>JARRMB010000077.1:0-7885 GCA_037386325.1 Candidatus Bathyarchaeota archaeon | reverse complement strand
TTTTTTTCGCAATTACTGATGCTTCTAATGATGCCCAAAAAATTATGGGAATTATGACTATGCTTCTATTTTATTATGGTTACATACTGGAATTTGTAGTTCCGTTTTGGGTAATTATCGTTTCTTATATTGCTATAGCTTCTGGTGTTGTTTTTGGTGGATGGAGAATTGTAAAAACAATGGCCACAAAAATTACTCGCATTCGACCATATCAAGGATTTTCAAGTGATTTGTCTAGTTCCATAATTTTGGGTTCAGCAGCTTTTTTTGGTATTCCAATGAGTTCAACACACATTTCAAATGGAACTTTAATGGGAGTAGGATTAACCCGAGGAAAAAAAGCTGTCAAATGGGGAACAATGCGAAGTATTGTTTGGGCATGGATTTTATCTGCTCCTCTTTCCGCTGTTCTCTCATATGTAATATATGATTTGCTAATTATTGTTATTTAATCAAAAGTTTTAGAATTATTAAAATCCAATTTGAATTAGTATACCATCAAGAAAAAGAATCAAGTCAATGACAACCTTATGCATAATTAATGTTTGAAATTTAAATCATGATCTAAATCCTAACTAAATTTTGATTTAACCATCTTTTGACTTCATTGATATTACGTTCCCCATGCACCAAAAAGGAAAAATCCTTTAATAAATGATGTATTTTATGGTTTGGTTATTGGGCTTGTAGCTCAGTTTGGCTGGAGCGTTCGGCTGATAACCGAAAGGTCGAGAGTTCAAATCTCTCCAGGCCCACCTTTTGTATGAACTGGGAGCAGGCAAATTAGGATCTATTTAGAAGTAGTTGTGACTATTGATTTTTTTGTCAGTCATTACTACTTCTAATTGTAAAAATCGGAAGAAGTTTTTAAACATCAATCTGCAGTGAACCGTTCAACAACTTCTAATGTATCTTTTTTTGCTTAAAATTGTTTTAATATTTTGGTTTAAGATAAGCTCTTTTTCGTTTGTAGCTAATTCTAGCAGTTCTACTATTCTTGCTGAAACAAGCGGATGTTCATGAGGAAAATCAGAACCAAAAATTATCTTAGATGCACCTAACTGTCTGACAGCATAATCTACAAACGGATAGGTGTTTCCAGATGTTTCAAGAAAAACATTATCATTCTTTGCTAACAATATGGCCTTTTTTAATCGCTCAATTTCTAACCGATAAACCCCAGTGCCCAAATGAGCAATTATGACATCAACATTAAACTCTTGACATAGAACATCTATACTTTCAAAATCATCTCCTAAATGAATAATTATAGGAATAGAGAGTTCTTGTGCTTCTCTAAAGATTTCTCTAAGCAAAGAAAGAGGAACAGGATGCATTTCAAGATGCAACTTTAAACCTTTAAGATGCAACTCATTAACTGCAGCTCTCAGCTCTTCTATTGCAGACTTATCATTTGGATTGATCCAAGCAAAACCAACAAAATATTCTGGGAAATCAGCAACTACACTACTAATGTATCTATTTCCCATCAAAGTAGGCTTATTATAAAAATATCTAAACACAATAGCTTTGTCAATATTATTTTTCTCCATCAACTTGGAAAACATTTCTGGCTCTGCTTCCGGGGGTGATCCTCCGATATGGACATGAGAATCTACAATCAACATAAAACCTCACATTAAGGTAATAAAATCTACTTGAAAAAGAATTGGATCTTGTTGTTGACCGTTAATCTGCAGATTGCTGTTCTTCAACTTCTAAAGCTCATATTCTAATTTAGAAGGTATTTTTGAATTGGTGTTTATTTGAGTAGTTAAATCTAAATATTTAGACAGATAAACCATCTTTGGGGGATTTTATTGTCTAAGGTTTATGATGCGATTATTGTAGGGTCAGGACTTGGAGGTCTATCATGTGGTGCTTATTTGGCAAAAAACGGTTGGAATATTTTAGTCTGCGAAAAGCATATGGTTCCAGGAGGTTATGCTACTTCTTATAAAAATGGAGATTTTATTTTTGATTCAACTTTACATGTATTAAATAGTGTTGGAGAAAATCAAGACAGCTTCAAATATTTAGAAATTATCGGAATAAGCGAAGAAGTAGAGTTTACTAAACTAAAATATTTTATAAGATATATTTTTCCTGAACATGACATAAGAATTCCAAGTGGAAATTTAGACCAAGTAATATCTGTTTTAGAAGAAAATTTCCCACATGAAAGAGAAGGTATAAGAAATTTCTTTAAAGAAACCCTCAAACTATATGATAACATTTCAAAATTTCTTTTTAATACAACTCCCTTTTGGCGTCAACTACCAACATTTCCATTTCGATATTCTACCTTAATTTTCAATATGAGAAAGACTGCATTCCAATTTTTAGACAAACATTTGAAAGACAACAAACTAAAAGCAATCATACTAGGTGATTGGGGATTTTTTGGATCTCTTCCTTCTAAATTTAGTATGGCACCAATTTTTTTCAATATGGGATATCTCTTATATGGAGCCTATTATCCACCGAAAGGAAGCCAAGCTGTTCCTAATGCTTTTGTAAAATTAATTAAACAACGTAACGGGAAAATTCTGCTAAATACCGAAATATCTTCAATTGTTGTAGAAGATGGAAAAGCAATCGGCGTCACAACTAAAAACGGAGAGAAAATTTTTGGGAAAAAAATCATCTCAAACGTAAATGCAAAAAGCACATTTGATATGGTTGGATCAGAAAATTTATCCCAGAAATTTATTGAAAAAATATCTGAAATGGAGACCACATCGTCAATATTTAGCATTCACATAGGTTTAGACAAAGATTTCTCTTTAAAATCAGAAAATAAAGACGACTTAGAAATTATCATTTCTAACACATATGATCCCGATGAAGATTATCAATGGACTCTCAGTGGCGAATTCGAAAAAGCATGTATCGGTATAGCTTTACGTCCTGACGTTGATGGCAGACAAGAAGCAGAACAAAAATATCGATTAGGAATTGTTCAACCCCAAAGTTATGACTATTGGAAAAAATATGAAAAAGATTACAATTCAGGAAATAAAAAAGAGTACAATCTTGAAAAAGAAAGAATCTCAACAATGCTAATTGAACGGGCAGAAAAGGTGCTCCCAGAAATTTCCAAACATATAGAAGTAATGGATACTGCAACACCTTTAACCTTAAAACGATATACTGGAAACCCAGACGGAGCCATGATGGGATTAGCAAATACAGTTAATCAGTTCTTGCCCTGGAACAGGCTAACTAATCTGCCAATAAAAAATCTGTATCTAAGTTCAGCTTGGACTTTTCCATCTGGAGGCCAAACAGAAGTTATTATAGCTGGGTATAGAGTAGCAAAAAAACTCATAAAAGAATCCTAAATAATATTCGATTCATAATTCACAAATTTGATTCTACAAACATATTGATTATTTTAGAAGCTTTTTTTGCTCCATCAATTGGAAGAGACAAATAACTAACCTTTTTATCAATATTTTTTATAACTGCATTTGCCAAATCTTGAGGAGTAGTTTCTGAAAATTTCATTTTTATCCCAGCATTGTATCTATCGCATCTATCTGCAACTGCAACCTCTTGCTCAAAATGATTTTCTAAAGGAAAAAACAAAAATGGTTTTTGTAAAGCTGTAAGCTCAAGAGTTATCGTTCCCCCTCCAGTTACTATACATAAATCTGCAGCAGCTAAATGTTTGAATAAATCTGGTAAATAACCCACAACAGTGATTCCTTTTTCAGATTTCACATAATCTACAGGAACATTTGGACCTGTAACTAAAACTAACAATAAATCTTTAATTTCTTTTTTAATTAAAGGATAAGCTTCTTTACATAATTGTAAAAGCTCTTTTCCTGCTGAAGTTCCCCCAATAGAACAGATAACAAGTTTTTCGTTCCCATAACCCAAATTTTTACGAATTTCATCTTTGCTTTGATATTGTTTTGGATCAAAATTCAGTATGTAACCTACAAAATCAAAATATTTTTCAGCAACTTTTCTTCGATTTGGTAACCTAAACTTATTCGTTTTATAGGTAATGAATAAATCTAAAGGATTCTTACTAACTGAATCTAAACCTAAAAAATCAATTATCATAAAAAATGGAAATTCTTTCAATTCGGGATTATCGTGAAAAGCTATGGCTAAATCATAAGTTTCATCACCAATAAGTAAGTCAAATTTTTTATCTTTCATTAATTTTAAAACAACTTCAACATTTTTTGACCAACTTTTCCTCATATTCATTACCCAACGAGTAAGATTGACTCCATGATTTTTTGATTCGTCTGCTAATTTCCTGTTTCCATGATCTAACAGCTTTGATTCAGGCAGTACAACTTCTCCAGCATTCTCCAAAACAGTTGTAGCCGGATAATCAGCTAACCAAGAAACTTTAACATTAGAATCTAATTTTCTAAGTTTTTTTACAATCTCTAAATCTCTTAAAATATGTCCTAGCCCTAAAGATCCACTAACGAAAAGAATTTCTTTCATATATTTTGTTTTTAGACATTTAAGATTCTAATAATTTTCGGAACAAATTCTTTAGATAGATTAAAAATCTTTGACTAAGTAAACTTCATTCTTTGCATGTTTTTGATTTTTTAATCTCAGAATTTTTAGTAATCTATCTACACCTTTTTTGGTCTCTTCTTCACGTATCCTAATTTCACCATCAAACAAACTTAAAATTGAATGCAAATCTTCAGTAGTATGCATCAAAGGATTCAAACTTACTAACGTAGTAAACCCTTTTTCTTTTAGGTTATGTAATAAATTTTCTAACCATCTTCTCGTCGATTTTACTCCAGATTCCAAAAGAACATCGGAAACAATCTCGACACAAGCTCGTCTAGGAATACTTGAAGGTTGATCTATTACTCGATATGCTTTAGTTAAAGCAATACTAAGATTGGTAAGATCGGTTACTCCATTTAATTTGGAAAGATTCAAAATATTTGAAACTGAAGAATCAGACCTCGGATTACAATAAAAAAGAAAATATTCGGATTTATGTTCTTTAATAACACTTTCTGGTAATCTAATCTCTGACGTAATATGAAAAGTAAATTCTCCTTGATTTAATCCAGTTTCTAGAAATCTTCTAATTACCAGATTTTTTTGATCATTAGGAGGAGAAGATAAAGAAATCGAAAATTTAGAAGGTATTCCACCATATAGCATTTTATCAAGAATCGAAAATCCAAAAGGAACTTTATCTTTGGCTCTAATAATTTTTTGAGGAACATCTAAATTGAATAGTTGAGCTTCAACTAAGGCTATATCTTCTTTAGCCCCTATTTTATTAAATGCCTTCAATGCTTTTTGAAGAAGCACTTTAGCTTTATTTTGATCCCCCTTTTGATTTCTCTCTAAGTAAACCTGACCGTATTCTAGAATAATCCGTTTTGAAAATTCATACAAATCCCAAGTTTGAACATCTAAAACCTCTAGCTTCTTAATAGAACTGTCAAAATATTTGATAGCTTGATTCCAGTTCTTTTTTGATTTAGAAAGCATGCCTTTTAATCCTAAAACATAAGCAGCTCGTTCTTTATCCCCTACTTCTTTAGTTAGTTCCAACAAGTTTTCAATTTGTTTTTCTGCTTTGCATTGTTCATTTAATTCAATTGAACATAATGCTAAATAATAACCAGCTAAAACCTGATGCATCTTTGACCCAGTTTTTTTAGCCAACTCTAAAGCTTTTTCAGAATATTTTTGTCCCTCTTCAAAATTTCTCTTATTAATATGATACTTTCCAAGAGCTTTGTAGGTTAACCCAATTGCAGGAAAATCATTTATCCTTCCAGAAATTTCAAGTGCCTCATTAAGGCAACTTTCACTTTTATCCAATTCCCCAAGAATGCCTAAAATATATCCCATTTCTCCAAGGGAAAGAGCCAAATTAATCTGGTTTCCCGTTTTTCTATCAAATGAAACTGATTCTTCACTTAAAATAAGAGCCTGAGAGGTCTTTCCCATATCAAAATACAATTCTGAAAGATTATTCCCAATCCAAGAAAGTGCAGATATAGCTCCGATTCTTTTTGCTAAATCATAACCTTTCTTATAACTTTCTAAGCATTTGCTTTTCTCTCTAGTTGCTTTTAGAGCCCAACCAAGATTATCATAAGCATAGACAGCAGTTTCCAAAAAATTATTTTCTAAAGAAACTTCTAATGCATTTTCAAAACAAACTATAGCATTATTATAATCACCATTTAGATTAAACAATGCTCCTAAAGTCAAATTTGAAGTCCCAATTACACCATATGCGCCTATTTCTTTGGCAATTTTAAGCGCTTTATTTACCAACGAAAAAGATTTTTTTAAATCCCCAATCCGAAAATACATTTGCGCCATATCAGCATTAAGCGCAGCAATTTCCTTACTTTGAGATTTATCTTCTAAAATCTTCAATGCATAATTTTGATGTTCTTTAGCTTTTTTTACATCCCCTATATTGCACCAAAATAAATGACTAATCTTTAGATGAAGATCTGCAACTTTTTCTTTTTGATTCATATCTTTCCATAATAATAGAGCTTCATTCCATAATGAAATGGACCTCTTATAATTTCCAATATGCTTATTGATGTTTCCTAAAATTTCAGTTACTTTAGCTAACTCATGTGGTTTAGCTTGTTTTTCTTTTAAAATAGTTAGAGCTGACCTAAAATAAAATTCAGCTTCATCATTTGCGTAAACATGTTTAGCTTGATTTCCAGCCTTTAAAAAATAATCTAGTGCTTTATCTTCTATTCCACTACTAAGATAATGCAAAGCTAATTCGCTAAAGTATTCGCTAATATTTTGAGAATAAACATCCTCTAGAGCTTCTGCAATTTTGCTGTGAATATATTTCAACTTAAAAGGGCTGATTTGTTCATATAGAATATTTCTTATAACAATATCTGAAAATACACATCTAATCTCTCTATGAACAATTTTTGACTTCAAGAGACCTAATTCTAATAATTTATCAATAATTTCAATGATCTTATGCTTTTTATATTCAGAAATTCTGCTTAAAACTTCTACAGAAAATTCATTTCCAATACACGAAGCTAAAGTCAACAAGTTTCGACTATCTGCATCTAAACCATTTAGCTTGGCTTCGAAAACTGTCTTAACAGTCTCAGGAAAAATAATTTTACTTAATTTCTTTACCCGATAAACATTTTTTTCCAGATAAATTAGTCCATTATTTTTAAGAGATTTCAATACTTCCTCAATAAAAAATGGATTACCATTTGTTTTTTTATAAATTAACTCACAAAAATCTTGAGGAACCTCATCCTGTCCCAAAATCTGTTTGATATGTTCAACTGTTTCATTTAAGTTGAAACGTTTTAACTTAATAGTTCTTGAGACACGTTCCCGATTTAATTCTCTAAGAACTAAATTTAATTCTGATTCAATATCCTCTAATTCCCGATATAAACCTATAAGTAAAATCGGATAACGATAGACTCCCCTGGCTAAGTAATGCAGTAGATTCAAAGAAGAACTGTCAGCCCATTGTAAATCATCAAGAATAATAATTATTGGTCTATCTTTAGAAAAATTAGAAATAAACTGAGAAACTGCTTCATTAAGCCTATCTTTTTCTAACTCTGGACTCATCACAGCTGATTCTGAAATTCTTCCAAGTTTCTTCTCAATTTCAGGAACTAATTTACAAATTTCAGCTGGATAATCCCCTAAATATTTTCTCAATTGACTTGAATTACTATCAAAAATAGAATTTCTAATAACTTGTCTCCACAAAATATATGGAGAAGCACCATTCTTTTTGAAAAACAAAGGACAGCTTGAATATAAAACATCAATTTTTTTATGATCAGCAAAAGAAACAATTTGATTAGCAAACCTAGTCTTTCCAATTCCAGCTTCTCCG
>JARRMB010000076.1:0-6701 GCA_037386325.1 Candidatus Bathyarchaeota archaeon | reverse complement strand
ATCCCTTAGATCCAATAAATCTTGTAACTTCAGCCCAATTATCTGTTGGAGGTCCGGGGGTGTAACCCATACTTTTTTCAACTCTTACTGAGAAATTTTGTGTGTTACTGCTTATTTCTAGATGGAAAGTACCTTGCTCATGAAAGTATCTGGTTTGCTCATCGCCATTATGTATTCCCGTACGAGATATTATGATGAGTCTATCATCGTTTGAAACTCCAGCATAAACATTAATTGTTAAACCAGTCTGATTCTCGGGAACATCGGTTCTAGGTTCGTATTCCCAAATAATTCGCCAAACAGAAACAGAAGAACTGATATTGAAATGCTCAGTTTCATACAAGTCATATATATCTCCAGTAATTTTTTTCACTTCAATCCAATTCCAATTTTCGTCTGAACAAAAAACAAAAGGAATCATCAAGGAGCTAAGTAGAAAAAAAGAAAATAGAACTGCTGGACCAATGGAAATTCTACTTAGTTCCACTTTATACCCCAAATAAATCTTATTTTATGAAAATAAAGGCATTTTTGTCAAGAAACCTTGACTAAAAAATAATCAAACAAATTCTTGGTTAGTCAAGAAACATTGACCAACCTATTTTTCTGGTTACATGATAGCTATTAATTATCTTTGGTTCGTTGATGAAATAGCCTCTTTTTGATTACCAATGCACATAAAGTGCTAACCAAAAACAATGGTAAAATTGTCCATGAAGGAAACTCTGGAATGTTGTTATTTGCATAGATTTGTATCAGATGGATGCTGTGGTGGTAGGTGATTGTAAACAGATAGTGGGTGCCGTTGAAGGTTTCTGTGTAATCTGTGTTTTTTACCAGAGGCATTTCATCTTTGAAGATTGAAAATTCTGTTGACATAAATTCTGAGGGGAATGTAACATTGCACAAACCTGTTGTCCCAGCAGTTCCATTAACATAAAAGCTAATTCGCATCAAAGCATAAAGAAAATAAAAATCAGAAACTGTTGAGTTGCTAACAACCGTAACATTATAAAAGTCATGGGTATCATGCACCCAAAACCTCTTTTCTTCAAATAATAAAGCCGAATCCGTGGGGGAATCTTGTGCAATAACTGTTTGAACTCCAACAAATGAAAACGTAAGCATCATAAAAAATGCCCTAAAAATTGTTTGTTTCATTACTTTGGCCATGATTATACTATGAATTCTTTTATTTAGTTCTACTCAGGGAACAATTTGTTCCAGATCAGGAACAATATGATAAATAATAATTTGTTAGCCTCGTGGCGATATCACCCGCAAACTCCCCCTTTTTTGTTTTCAGGTGCTATTGTTATCCTTTTTGAAATAATATTTGCAATAAGGCTTTTATGAAAAACGAGAATCATTTGGTCTTAGATGCCGGTTTACCGACAGAAGCAAGATATCTATCTAGATCTTTCTTGGATATTACCCAGTTTCTGCCTTGCTTGTGTGCGCCTAGTGACCCCTTTCTGGCAAGCAAACTTAGGTATTCTTGGCTGTATGAGGTCATTTTGGCTGCCTCGGAGAGACTTAGGATTTGGGGTTCTTCTAAAGCTTCGAGATATACGTCTAAAGATTTTTCAACGCATCTAGCTATGAAGTTCACAAAAGGGGCGCTGTTTCCTAAATCTGCTTCCATCAACGTTTTTAGATATTTTGGGCGATCATTTTTTGAAACGATAGCGATGAAAGGGTATCCATTTTTCATTAATGTAACATTCATTAGAAGTCTTGCTGTTCTGCCGTTTCCTTCTATGAATGGATGTGTCGAAACGAACAGGTGATGAAAAACTGCAGCAAGTTCTATTGGTGTGTATTCTTCAGGATTTCTTTGTAACCATTCTAAAAGTTCATCTATTCTAGGTTTGACTTCTGAACTGGGTGGTGGGTTAAAGACGGCTCCACCTATTGTTACTCCTGTAGTTCGGTAACATCCAGCATCGTCAATGATGTTGGACATTATTAACTTGTGAAGACCAAGTATGTTGTCTTCACTGATTTCTCTTTTTTCTGAAACCAGATCTTCTATGAAGTTTATTGCTTCTGGATGATTTTTTGCTTCCAGAACTTCTGTTATGCTCTTTCCGCCAATTGTAATTCCCTCTTGGATAACTAGCCTTGTTTCATTCAAGGTCAGTGTATTTCCTTCGATGGCGTTGGAATTGTATGTGTAGTTAATAACCAGTTGTTCTTTTAGTCTCTTCACAAGTGAGAGAGAAATAGGCCTGTGGCTGTCTAGTCTTTTTTTCTTATCAAGAACTCTTTCATGAATTCGCTTATTGATCAATGTCACTGGTTTTCCCCAAACATAATTGTTCATTATCCGATATAAAAATATATTGGATTAATGTAAAATTGATGTTATAAGATATTATATTAGGATAAGCATCCACCAAGAGCTGACCAAACGTCCTTTTATTTAGTTAATTATTGAAATATCAAGTTGAAAGCGTGCGCTGATGAAATAGCCTCTTTTTGATTACCAATGCACATAAAGTGGTAACTAAGAATATGGGTAGAATTGTCCATGAAGGAAACTCTGGAATAGTTGGGACTGGTTCTATTAATGGGTAATTATCTGAAAGTTTTGCATAATCTGCGTTAATATAAACGTAAGGGGTATCTCCTATTCCATCGCCATTGGTGTCTGTTCCGTTGTAATCGCTCCAATAATTCATGAAAACATTAGGTTGTGCTGACAACCAAACTATGATTGTTGTACCATTAATTATGTTATTTTGGGTTATAGTGTGATTGCCTCCACTGTAGGCAATGGATATGGGGTTACCATTGTTTATCAGAGTGTTATTTAGAATAAGACTATTGGAACCTCCCAATATGTTGATTCCACAAAAACAGTCTGAAATATAATTGCCAATGAAAGTATTATTTATAGATGAGAAGATTCCATATTCAAAATTTGTAATTTGCAGGTTTTTAATAGTAACATTGGTTATTAGGGGACCATCAGTGAATCTAAGGTCTATGCCAGTACCTTCCCCATTTCCTTTAAGAGTGAAACATTCACCATCAATAATCGTAAAATTCCGCTCAACATTAATTCTTCCAGATATGTTCCCTATTAAAGTAAAAACATCACCATCTCGATGAATCTTGTCTGTTCCTTCAACTATTCCATCAGCTCTAATATAGATTGTATTGCTTTGAGCATTCACAATTACAATTTGTGGAAAAGAAACCAAAAACAACGAGAGAATCAGCAATAAAACAACTAACACTGATTTTTTCATTTTACCTCATTCTTTGTTACTTTATTTCTAATTACAACAACAATAGGAGCCAATACCAAAAATAAGGGTAAAATAAGCCATGAAGGAAACTCTGGAATAACTATCTGTTCCATTAGGGGGTAGTTGTCCTGGTTTTCTTCGTTTATTATGTATGGTGTGTCTCCTATGCCGTCTCCGTTGCTGTCTATGCCGTTATAATTGCTCCAATAGTTTCCTTGACTGCCATTATCCCAAAATAGAGCTGTGTTCTCAATAATTTCTACAGATACGTTAAGAAAATTATTGTGATAAAATGTGCTATTAACAACGAAACGAATGTCAAGCTTACAATTCTGTATTATATTCTGCGAAAAAAGGTTACCTGAAGAATAGGCAAGTTGGATTCCGAAAGGTTCATGATTCGTAACATTATTTTGGGCGACTGTATTGTTGTTTGATTCAAAAACTAAAATATCTCCATTATTTCCGGTTATGCTATTATTTGAACACTGCCAAAGACCAATAAATCCAGTATTTTCAGAAATAGTGTTTCCATTAGACATAGATTTTAGACTAATGCTTGAATTGTTTCTAGAAATAGTGTTGTTTGAAGACTCATTTAGTTCAATATCTCTGTTTCCAATAATTAAGTTGTTTAATGATTTAGAGAGAATTACGCTCGCGGGGTTATCCACCAAAATATTGGTGTCAGATTCTTCAAGATAGATTTGACCATAATTTCCAGAAATAAAATTATTGGAAGAGTTGGTAAGATGAATTCGAGTCGGATAATTGCCTTGGGTTATAAGAATTGTTGTGTTTAAAATACTACAGTTATAAGAATCAAAAACCTGCATTGTGTCATGGCCTGCATATTTTATTGCCATATCCTTTATTGTAACGTTCTTTCTGGATGAAATATTTACATTTACAAAATCCCAATCTCCCCCAGGTTGATTAGATGTTCCTTGAAGAATAAAACCAGAACCATCTAACACAATATTATTTCTCTCAACAACAATTGACCCATTAATATCATCAATTAAAGTATAGATATCCCCAATTCTTTGAATCTTATCTGTTCCTTCAATTGTTCCATCAGCTCTAATGTAAATTGTACTGTCTTGCGCTTTTACGATAAGCTGAGGAAAAGACGCCAAAACAAAAAAAGAAATAAGAAAAACAGAAAATAATGGATTAATTTTGTTCATATTTTCCTTCTCTTTTTAATTCTCTGTCTAAAAATTATCGATAAACACAAAACAGCAGATAACCCAGCAAAAAGAATTGTCAACGAAGAAAATTCTGGAATTGTAGTAATGTCTACTGGTTGCATTAGTGGGTAGTTGTCCTGGTTTTCTTGGTTGATTATGTAGTGTGTGTCTCCTATGCCATCTCCGTTGCTGTCTGTGCCGTTATATTTGCTCCAGTAGTTACCTTTAGAGTCGTTATCCCAAATGTTTTTTGGATTAGAAAGAAAAGGTGTAACTGAACGTATATCATCAATGTCCTGTTGATTGTTAATAAAATTATTAGAGTAGATTGTGTTGTTTGATGCTCCCTGACCAACAAAGATTGCAACAGTGTTATTTTCAAAGTTATTTCCAATTATACTCATTTTTTGATTTTCCTGTAAAAAGATGCCATCTGTTTTGCAGTTTATTATATTGTTTCCAGAAATAATGCAATTAGAACTATATCTGCTATTGATTCCAACTTCTTTTCCATTAAAGTTGTTTCCAGATATTATGGTGCCAATTGAGTTTCCTTGGATTAAATCTTCACTTGGATCTTCTTTGGGATTATTAAACGGGTTATTTGAGGCTGTGTAATTAAACACTTTATCAATGAACATAATTCCTGTGCCTTCTCTATTGCCTGCTATACTGTTTTGTATAATGCTGTTGTTATGAGACAATCCAAAAAGAAAACCAGTTTCTGCTGTGTAAATATAATTTTTTATAATAATATTGTTTGAAGAAGTAGCGAGATAGATGCTTGGGGTTGTACCCTGTATAATTGTTCCGTTGGGTAAAATCGTTACAGTATTCTCGCCAATTCTTGTCAGATTGTTTTGGATAATACTGTTATTATTAGAATCTTGAAGAATTATACCCCATTCAGCATCGGAAATATCATTATCCAAAATAGTATTGTTTGACGAGCTAATGAAATGAATACTATTTGCGAAACCTCTTATTCGCAGATTTTTTAATGTCACACCGCTACGGGATGTAAGATTAATTCCATTAAAACCTCTGGACTCGATTGATTCAGAAACCCCTATTTCTTGAAGAGTGTAGCCTGCTCCATCAATTACGATGTTATCTCTCTCAACTATTATGCCATCAACTTTAGTGCCTTCAACACTAATATTTCCCAAAAAAGTGTAGACATTTCCTTCACGCTGAATCAGGTCTGTTCCTTCAATTGTTCCATCAGCTCTGATATAGATGGTATTGCTTTGAGCTTTAACTGTTCCAATTTGTAGTAAAGGAACTAAAAAAACAGAAAAAACCAACAAAATAACAATATATGTAAATTTTTTCACTTTGTTACCTCTACTGAATTTCTTTTTCGTTTTGCAGTTATGACTAAAAACGTGATTAGTCCAGCAGATACTAAAGTGATAATTAGTAGAAGAATTCCAGATGGTGATGAGATAAATCCTGCAATTGTAGAAGTTAATGCCAATAATGGGTCATCTTTTGAGATATTTTCTTTGGGAGGAACAATAGGTATTTCTATTTTGTCCATAAGTGGAAAGTTGTCTTGGTTGTCTTCGTTTATTATATAGGGGGTATCTCCTATGCCGTCGCCGTCTGTGTCTTTTCCTTTATAGTCGCTCCAATAATTCTTGTAAACTGTTGGCTGTGTAGCTAATAAAACTCCAACTAAATTTCCAGCTGGATAATCTTTGTAATCTCCTTTTGGAATCATATTATTTTGGGTGATAACATTATCGGCATTGGTGTAATCTATTACTATACCGCTTCTAATCGTGTTATTTTCTATGAGAAAATTGTTTGGCATGTTGATGCTTCTAGCGCAGTCTGCAATGTAGCAGCCAGAGATTGTGTTGTTGTAGCTGTTTATACCTTCTATTCCGTAAAGAAAATTCGTTATTACTAAGTTTTTGATAGTTACATCAGTTATTGCAGATCGTGAAGGCTCTGACATTCTGTTATTTGAAAGGTCTATTCCCTTGCTGTAAATATAATTGTCTGGATTAAAATTTGTCCAGTTTCCCTTAAGAGTAAAACCTGCTCCATCAATCACGCAGTCACCTCTTTGGACCTTAATTTCACCAAAAATATCGTCAGTAAACGTGTAGATGTTTCCTTGACTCTGAATGATTTTATCTGTTCCTTCGACTTTTCCATCACCTCTAATATAGATTAAACTTTGAGCCTTTACATCTACAATTTGTGGAAAAGAAACCAAAACTAGAGTAAGAACTAGTAA